>JAJXVW010000066.1 GCA_021781935.1 bacterium | reverse complement strand
GCGTTCGCGAGGACCGCATCGGCCTCGGCAACGCCGGCCGCGCGCGCGCCGATGACCTCGCGTGGTCGATGTCGCTCATCCTTAACGACAGATGCAACCGGCACTGAGATACCGAGCTCGCGAAGCACCGCTTCCGCAGCTTTTTTCTGAGCGCGTCCGCCGTCGACGATAAGCACGTTCGGGTACGGCCATTCCGGGTGAGAAAAGCGCCGACGCATGAGCTCCTTGAGCGAAGCGACGTCGTCATTCTTCTGTGCGTTCCTGATGGTAAACATGCGGTACTCCCGCTTTGCCGGCGCTCCTTCCTCAAGCACCGTCATGACGCCCACAGCATTCGTGCCGGAGAGATGGGCGGTATCGTACGCCTCGATGCGTCCCGGAGCAGTATGCAACTCGCGATCATCGCGAATGAGAGAAACATCCTGTATATGATCGAGCGCGAAGAGCTCGCGTCGACGTTCTGCGGCGTCTTCGAATCGTTCCTCCTGTGCGGCTGACCGCATCTCCCGTTCGAGCATCCGACGCAATTCCTTTCCGCGTCCGGACAGAAAGAGGCGGACATTGCGCATGGTACGGCGATACTCCGCTGCGTCGTATCGACGGGGATAGTGGCCGAGCTGCCGATTGAACTCGACTTTCGCTGCTTGATGCTTGCTCCGAGCGCCGAGCGGCTTCGGCGTATCATAAAATGGGAAAATCCGCCGTATGAGGCGCAGCCCTTCCCGCAACTGGGCGCCCGAAGGAAACGGTCCGTAGAGCTTCGACAGGCGGATTCCGTCGCGCGTACGCATGCGAGGCATGTCGAGATCCTTACCGCGAATCGAAAGCACTCGCGGCACGGGCTCTTTCGTCACGACCGCATACATGAAGGATGAGTCGTCCTTGCCATCGGTGTTCGCGCTCGGCAGGTAGCGCTTTATGAGCGCCGCTTCACGCACGAGCGCCTCGAGCACGGTCGGCGTGGTCTCGTAGGCGACGCGATCCGCTTTCGTCACCATATCTACGATGCGCGGACCGCGTGTCGCTATGAGGTCGTCATCGAAGTAGCTCCGGACCCGATCCCGCAAAGAAGTCGCCTTGCCGACGTAGAGCACCGTGCGTCCGCGTTTGAACAGATACACGCCGGGCAGATCCGGCAGATCAAAACGTTTGAGATCGGCTCGCTCCATACGCACCCAGTGTGCCCGACAGTCGGTATAAACTCAACCGGGTCAGCGCTTCTCCCGCCGTGCCGTCGCGAGAACCTTCTTAAGGTAGTGCCCCGTGTGTGAGCCTTCGGTATCGGCGACTTCCTCAGGCGTGCCTTTTGCGACGATCATGCCGCCGCGCTTGCCGCCCTCGGGCCCGAAGTCAATGAGATAGTCCGCGCTCTTAATGACATCCAGATTGTGTTCGATGACTACGACGGTGTTGCCGCGCCGCACGAGCTCTTGAAGGATCTCAATCAATTTCCGGACATCTTCGTAATGAAGTCCGACCGTCGGCTCGTCGAGCAGGTAGATCGTCTTCATGGTCATCGGACGGTACAGCTCCGACGCAATCTTCACGCGTTGCGCCTCGCCGCCCGAGAGCGTCGTCGCGCTCTGGCCGAGCGTAAGGTATTCGAGACCGGTCGCGTTCAACGTGCCGAGCCGTTCCGCGATCGCGGGGATATCTCCGAAGAACTTCTCCGCTTCTTCGACCGTCATCCGGAGCACGTCATGGATATTCTTTCCACGGTATGTAATTTCAAGCGTCTCTTTCATGAAGCGCTTGCCCTCGCAGACATCGCAGGTGACGTATACCGTCGGCAAAAAGTGCATCTCGACTGCGATGAGGCCGTTCCCCTGGCAGGCTTCGCAGCGGCCGCCCGGCACGTTGAACGAAAACCTTCCGGGCTTCCAGCCGCGAGCGCGCGCTTCGGGCGTCGCGGCAAACAGATCGCGGATGTGCGTCATCGCGCCGGTGTAGGTCGCCGGATTACTGCGCGGCGTCCGTCCGATCGGCGACTGGTCGATGAGCACGGCGCGCCCGAGGTACTCCGTCCCGTTTAGCGAGGCCGCATGCTCGAGCTTCGCCTCGCGGCGCGCGAAGCGCGCCGCGAGGTTCCTGTGAAGAATATCGTAGAGGAAGGTGGACTTCCCGCTTCCGGAAACGCCGGTTATGCAAACGAGCCTGCCGAGCGGCACATCGACATTGCGATTCTTCAGGTTGTGGAGCGTCGCGCCTTTGACGCGAACCCAGCCCTTCTCCGCGGTACGCCGTTCCTGGGGCACGGCGATGCTCGCTTCGCCGCGCAGGTAGCTGAGCGTGAGCGACCCTGAAGGATTGTCTGGTGCGGTAAGCAGATCATCGAGCCATCCGCTGGCGACAACCTTACCGCCGTGCACGCCCGCGCCCGGGCCGATATCGACCAGATAGTCAGCCGAGTAGATGGTATCTTCGTCATGCTCGACCACCACGATCGTATTCCCGAGCTCGCGAAGCTTTCCGAGCGTAGCGATGAGACGATCGTTGTCTCGCTGATGCAGCCCGATTGTCGGTTCATCGAGGACATAGAGCGCCCCGG
>JAJXVW010000012.1 GCA_021781935.1 bacterium | reverse complement strand
TACGCATCTTCCATTCTATCGTCCGATCATTTCGGAAGAGCATGAATGGTGGCTCGCGCCCCAGAAAGGGCTTCTTGGCGGGACGGTGATCTCACTCGCTTCGACCACGCAACGGTTCGTGCTCAGGGATTTCTCCGGGCGGATCTGGAGCGTCGACACGACGGATTTGCGCGGGAACGATCTCATCGTGCTCTCCCGCGGCGGTACCGTCCGCGTCGTCGGCGTGCCGACCTCCGCCACGAGCAGCGTATTCCATGCGTGTTTCGTGTTTCCGTGGAAAGTGGTCGGACTCATGCAACGGGCCGTCCCGACGCCGCCCATCTTCGTGCCGGCCCTATCGACTGAAACAGCCACGTCTGCGCCGCGTAGTGAACTGTGTAAGGGCATTGCTCCTTACACGCGGCTCCGCACGCTCGATGGGGACGGCTTCTAGCCTCTTGAGCGCTATTGCGAGCTAGCGCAAGAGCCTGTTGAGATGCGAGAAACGCGCGGCGCTGAGCCGCGCGTCGCGTGTGAGAACAGATCTCCTCTCGGGGAGAGACACCCTCCTCCGCATAACAAATACCCTCACGCAAAGGTGAGGGTATCGGCGGTCAGCGTATGGGGAGCGCCGCTGCATGGGACGCAAGGACTCCGGCGGCGAGGAACGCCTGTTGGGCGCTCTCGAGAAAGACGGTAAGGGTCTTCGAGAGCTCGGAGAATACGGGTGGCATCGCGTTCGCGAGAATGAACAGGAAAAGCCCGAATCCAAGCACGTGCAAAGGTCTCATGAAGAGAACGTTATGCGTAAGCTGATCCGGCGAGGAAGCAGCAAGACAAGCGCGTTGCCTCATTCCAGGAGGTTTTGCCGGGCTTCCTTTTTTGATAACCGGGCGTTACCCACAGGGGTTTCGGTTGAGCAGTGGATTACCGTGCGGCGAAAGAGGCATATCATGTCTGCATGACCAACAACCTTCCACGTTTCCGGGAGAATCCGTTCGTGCCGCTCGGGCTCCTGTTGGGCGGAGCGCTCGTCATAGTCGGGATCATCGGCTCCTGGACGGCCATATCGATTAAAAATGCGAATGATACGCTCACGGTCACCGGTTCCGCGACTGAGAACGTGTCCGCGGATTCGGCGCGATGGACGCTTACCGCGAACCGTTCAGCGTTTGCCGCCGGCGTCCCGGGAGCAACTGAGCAGGTGCTCGCGGATGCGAAGAAGATCGCGCGGTTCTTCACCGCCGCCGGCATACCCGCAACGGACATAACGGTCGGAGCCGTGCATGCGAACCAGGACTACTCGAAGTACAGCAACGATCCGAACGCGCCGACGAGCTACATCGTGAGCCAGGACGTTACCGTCACCTCGAACGACCCGAAGCTCATCCAGCGTCTCTCGCAAGATACGTCTTCGCTCACGAACCAGGGGGTCATGCTCACCTCGCAAGATCCCCAGTACCTGCTCTCCGATCTCCCGCAGTACCGCATATCGCTCGCCGGAGCTGCGATGCAGGACGCGAAAGCTCGCGCGACGCAGCTCGTCAAGGACTCCGGACAGTCGGTGGGGAGGCTCCGGAGCGCCTCTACCGCGGCGGTGCAGGTCATGGCGAAGGATTCATTAAATGTCTCCGACTACGGGACGTATGATACGTCGACCATAGACAAGACGGTGATGGTTACCGTCCGCGCGACCTTTGCCGTCAATTGAGGCTCCCGATGGCTGATTGCACCCGAGTCGGGATGCGCGTATTGTAGGGGAACATGAAGCGTTGGGGGGTCCTACTCATCCTTTTCCTCGCGTTTTGCGGTCTCGCGGATTCCGCGTACGTGGCGCAGCACGAGGCGACGAACACGCCGCTCATCTGCAACATCGGCAGCCTCACCGGGTGCAATGTGGTCGCGCAGAGCCCGTATTCGAAACTGTTCGGCATCCCGCTTGCCGAATACGGCATACTCTTTTACGCGCTTCTCTTCGTGCTCGCCGCGCTCGAGCTTGCCGTCTACGATCGCTTGCTCCGCCGCGTGCTGCAGGCAGGCGCGCTCTTCGGGATCGTCGCATCGATCTACTTCGTATTCCTGCAGGTGTTCGTCATTGGCGCGCTCTGCGTTTACTGTCTTGGATCGGCGGTGATCATGCTGCTCATACTCGTGAGTGCCGGGTTCATCGAGCCCCTTCCGAAGGGCGCGGCGCTCCATGCGCCCGAACAACCGCCCCACGAGCGCCCGCCGCTTTCGATGCCGCCCGCCCCGTAGGCCTATGCGCAGCAGACGATTCATCTTCCCGATCGCGCTCGCTTCCTCCCTCTTTCCGCTTCTCGCCGTCGCGGCTCCGGCTCCCGCTTCCGCGTTCCTTTCCGCACAGTCGCTCGTCTCCGCGTCCTCGACTCCGGGAAACGCGTACACTGCCGGCGCGAACGTCACGGTGACCGCGCCCACGGGAGGCGACCTGTCGATCATCGGCGGTACGATCACGCTTGCCGCTCCCGTGTCGGGAGATGCGCTCCTGCTTGGTGGTTCGATCAGCACGCGTGCCCCTATTTTCGGCGATTTGCGCGCTCTCGGGGGTTCGGTGCGCGTCGATGAGGCGGTCGGGGGCGATCTGGTTGCCATCGGGTTCTCCGTCCATGACGCGACGCCCGCGAAGGGAAGCACGTTCATCACGGCGGTCGATGCCGCCATGACCGACGGAGCCGAAGGTCCGGTCATCATCTATGGAAATAACGTCGCTCTTGCCGGGCACTTCACGGGCGACGTGAATATCGTCTCAAGCGGATCCGTAACCCTCGCGCCGGGGACGATTATTGACGGACGGCTCACCTACACGGCACCGGAAAAGGCGCATATCCCCGCGTCCGCGGTCTTAGGCGGCGGCAGCACCTATACCAACGCGTCTTATCTCCCGGCGGGAGGCGCGTCGCACGCCCTCGCAGTCGCTTCGCTCGGCATCTTCCTGCTCGCACGGATCTTAGGAGCGCTCATACTTGCCGGACTCCTCGCCGGACTGTTTCCTGAACTTGCCGAAGCGGTCGCCGCGCGCGCGTGGAGCAGCTCAGGACGCACCGTACTTCTCACCATGCTCCTCGGCTTTGCGGCGATCGTCGCAACGCCCATACTGCTCATCCTGCTCGCCCTCACCTTCGTCGGTCTCGGTATCGCGCTCCTGCTCGGCATCGGCTATGCGCTTTTGGTCGTGCTTGCGGGAGTCTACGCGGGGATACTCGTCGGGTCGCTCATCGCACGGCGGTTCGAACAGCGTGAACGGGCGCGCTGGCGCGATGGCGCGCTCGGTATGCTCGTCCTCTCCCTCATCGCGCTCCTGCCGTACCTCGGCATGCTCGTATTCGTGCTCCTCATGACGTTCAGTGCCGGGACGCTTCTCCTCCTCTTCTTCCGATCAGCGTTCCCGCACGAAGACAGTGAATCGTGAGTACGCGTGAATGGCAGGACCGGCCGGAGTATACTCGGGGGTATGACTATGCCTTCTGAAGGTTCGACAGCACCCGCGTTCACGCTCCCCGACCAGGAGGGGAAGATGCATTCTCTTGCCGACTACGCCGGCACGTGGGTGCTCGTCTATTTCTACCCGAAAGACGATACCCCGGGGTGTACCATCGAAGCGTGCGCCATCCGCGATCAGTTCAAGGATTTCTCGTCGATCGGCGCCGTCGTGCTCGGCATCTCGACCGATTCGGTCGCGAGCCACAGGAAATTCGCGTCCGCGTACGAGCTGCCGTTCACACTCCTTGCGGATGAGCATAAGGAAATCGTCGGCCGGTACGGCGTGTTCGGGGAAAAGAAATTCATGGGAAAGACCTATATGGGCACGACGCGCGCATCGTTCCTCATCGCGCCCGACGGCACCATCGCGAAGGTCTATCCGAAGGTGAAGCCGGAGCAGCACGCCGCGGAAGTCGTCGCGGACCTGAAGGCGTTCGGGGCCTAGCCGGTTGCAAACAAAGCGCGCCGGCGCTACGGTTCAGGGGTGTGTTCTTTGGGGACAGTCATCATGCATGGAAGCCTGAACGCGGCGCGCGCGCCTCAGTCGATGGGTAACGGAGAATCCTTTTGGGACGCGTTTACCGCGTGCCATGAACGATACCTGGATCCGCTTCGACCGGATGCGCGCCGGTTGTTTCGCCTCGCGCTCGGCGAAGCGGCATTGGCGTATGCGCGCACGAAGCGGTTGCCGAAAGGATGTCGACGCGACGTCCGAAAATGCTTCGGTGAATTGCTCGCGCTCCCGGGCGTCGCGACGCGGCACCTGCTCGCTAAACTGGTGGCGAATGCCCATGCGCAATTAGAATTCCTCGCATGAGGCATACGATGCGAGCGGCCCTGGAAACAGGGCCGCTCTTTTCGTATGCTTTCCGGTATGAATGCTAGAAAGGCGGCAGCGCGCGCGGCGCGCGCGCGGAGCATCGTCCGCTACCTGAAGAACGCGTATCCGGTTCCGAAGACCGAGCTCCTCTACGAAACGCCGTTCCAGATGGTTGCGGCGGTCATTCTTTCCGCGCAGGCGACCGACAAGCAGGTCAATAAAGTGACCGCTCCGCTGTGGAAGAAATACCGGACTCCGGACGATTTCGCGCGCGCTGACCCGCAGACCTTCACGAAGGAGATCTCTTCGCTCTCGTTCTTCCGCAACAAAGCGAAAGCGATTCTGGGCGCTGCGAGGATGGTGCAGCACGACTTCGGCGGTACTGTCCCGCGTACGGAACGCGAGCTCACCATGCTTCCCGGCGTGGGATACAAGACCGCGCACGTCATCCTCGGCGAGCTCTACGACAGCTGGGAAGGCATCCCGACCGATACGCACGTGAAGCGCTTCGCGCGCAAGTTCGATCTGACAGACCACACGGATTTGAAGAAAATATCGAAGGATCTCGAAGCGCTCGTCCCGAAGAAGGACTGGAAGTACGTGAATAACGGCCTCGTGCTCTACGGGCGTTATCTGTGTCCGGCGCGGCCGCACGAGTGCGCGGATCATCCGCTCACGAAGCTCTGGCCGCCCGCGGCGAAACGGTGGCCGAGGACCTGACCGGATAGGCCGACCTGGCGGGGCCGAGTCTCGCATCGGCACGAAGAGTCATTCAGCGCTTCTTTTTCGCGACGGCCGGAAGCGGTACCATAGGGGCATGGAGAAGCGGCCGCTCGCGGTGTTCGACATAGACGGGACCGTGTTCCGTTCGTCGCTCTTAATCGAGCTTGTCGAACGGCTCATCGAACGGGAGATCTTTCCGAAAGAGGCGCGTACGGCCTATGCGGAGGAAGAGCGCCGCTGGCTCGATCGGCAGGGCGCGTACGAGGCGTATATCGGCAAGGTCGTTGAAGTATTCGGTGCGCAGCTGAAGGGAGCTCCGTATGAAGAAGTCGCGAATCTGGCCGGGGAGGTCATAGAAGAGAAGCGTAATCGCGTGTATCGCTACACGCGCGACCGCATCAAGGAACTCAAGGATCGAGGGTTCTTCATTTTGGGCATCTCGCACTCTCCGCGATTCATCGTGGACGGTTTCGGGTACGAGCATGGTTTCGATAAGGTGTACGGGACGTTTTATGCGAGCGGCCCGTCGGGAAACTTCACCGGCGAGATTGAAGATAGGGACCTCATTTTCAACAAGGCGGCGGTGCTTCAGCGTGCCATCCGCAAGGAGAATCTCGCGCTCGGCGATTCGATCGCCGTGGGTGATACCGAGAGCGACATCCCGATGCTCGAGATGGCGGCGACGCCGATCGCGTTCAATCCGAACCGGAAGCTCTACGAGCATGCGAAGCGCCGCGGTTGGAACGTCGTCGTGGAGAGGAAGGATGTCATATACGAGCTTTAGACGCATCGTTTGGGCTCACTACCGCGCGCACGGGCGGCACGATCTCCCGTGGCGGAAGACCCGTGATCCGTACCGCATCCTCGTTTCCGAGGTGATGCTGCAGCAGACGCAGGTCGAGCGGGTCAAGCCGTTCTACGGAGCGTTCCTAAGACAGTTCCCGACGGCGCGGCGGCTTGCCGCCGCGCCGCTTTCAGAAGTCTTGAAAGCATGGCAAGGGCTCGGCTACAACCGCCGAGCGAAGATGCTCCATCAAGCTGGGAAAGAGATCGCGAAGGCCGGCATGCCGGGAACGGCAGCGGAGCTGCAGCGGTTGCCAGGCGTCGGGCCGTATACCGCGCGCGCCGTTGCCGCGTTCGCTTACGGGGAAGAATCCGTGTTCATCGAGACCAATATCCGCACCGCAGTGATGTACCACTTCTTTTCGCATAAACGAACGGTCTCCGATGCCGAGGTTGAGAAGGTGCTTGCCGCATGCCTGCCGAAGGGGAAGCCGCGCGAGTGGAACTATGCCCTTATGGATTATGGCGCGTTCCTGAAGCGCTCCGGCGTGAGGTTGAACTCAAAACGCGCGCAGTATGCCAAGCCGTCCGCGTTCCCGGGTTCGATGCGCGAGGCGCGCGGTGCGATCCTTAAGGAGTTGGCGAAGCGTGCCGCGGGAAAGCGGCGCTTGCTCGGATTGCTCGGCGACGGACGTACGGCACAGATGTCGAGCGCGCTATCGGCATTGTGCGCCGAGGAACTCATCCGTACGACGCGCGATGGCTACGCGCTCGCGCGCTGAGCGCCGTCCTTTATCCGCAGTGCGAACGGGATACCGAAGAAGCAGAGGATGCCGAGCGGGATGAATACCGCCTGAAGCGTTACGAAAAGGAGGAAGAAACTTCCGAAGATAGGCCCGATAAGCATGCCCAAAGGACGCGTCATGCGGAAGAACGAGACGCTTTCGGCGTCCTGGCCGCCGACGTCCCGGAAGAAGCTCGTCTCGGCGGTTATCTCGATGAGCGCCGCTCCTATCCGCGTGAAGATGAGAACCGTCGCAATCACCGCGAGAGACGTGGAAGCCGTTATGAACGCGAACGAAGCGAGCGAAGCGCCGGTAATCGCGAAACCGGTAGCCATGACGGCGCGCGCACCCCGGAACTTATCTTCGAGGAATCCCATAGGGAGTTCGATGAGGAGAAAGGGCAGCAGCATGAGCGCGAAAATGGGGCCGAGGGCGCTCCAGGGTATCCCGAGTTCCGCGTGCAGGTAGAGCGGAACGTAGACGGGCGCCCAGATATAGAACGATTGCAAGAGCGTGTTGGCGATGAGCACGGAACGTATCTCGGGATTTCGAAGAAGCCGTATCAGCGTCTGCCAGAGCGAACCCGGATCAATTATCTTCTCATCCGCGAGAAACCGCTGCCGCGTCACGAGAATCCCGACGAAGACGAGCATCGAGATCGCGGCGGCGAAAAAGATGCGCCCGTAGGCGTTTGTCGTGCCGAGCACGAATCCGATAAGAACCGGCGCGGCGACGAGGGCCACATTCCCCGACGTAAGAAAGAGGCCGCGCATGTGCCCCGTCCGGCCCTCGTCGAGCGTCGCGTTCTCGAGAAAGAGGTCGAGCGTGTACCAGATTAACGGCGCGAGCGCCATCTGGATGGTTATGAGTATGATGGCGGCAAAGGATGGGAGCTTGAAAGAAAGCGCAAACAGCGCGGCAATGTCGGCGAGAGAGAGCAGCACGCCGGCGCGTCTCACGGAAATGCGCTGGAATACGAACGGCGCCACGAGAAAACCGCCCATCATAAGCAGCGCTGCGGCGCTGAAAATCATCCCGTTAGCCGTATTCGAGAGATACTGCTGAATGAACGAACTTGCGACGTATCCGACCAGATAGTACTGAAGCGCGCCGGCAGCGTTCGCGAGCGCAATCCACAGGATACGTCTCATGCATTCGGTAGGGTAGCACAAAGGCATACGAAACCGGCGGATATATCCCCGTATCGACGCGACGCGATCGCTGCTTTTCGGATGAAGGCGGCGGGACCGTTGTCCCGCCGCCTTGCTCGCGCTCCGATGAAGCGCCGCGCCGTGCGTGAGCACGGCGGTATTGAACGCTCCTACATGCCGATCAGTACCGGGATGACCATCGGGGCTTTGTTGGTGCGCGTGAAGAGGAATCCTGCCATGACGTCGGTCAGGTTGTTTTTCACGTAATCGAGGTCTACGGGGTTCATTCCCTTCGTGCTGTCCTCGATGGTCTTCTTTATGAGAAGGCGCGCCTGGTTCAGCATGTCCTGATTCTCCCGCAGATATACGAATCCGCGGCTGATGATGTCCGGACTCTTCCGGAGCTTTCCGGTCTTCAGGTTCACCGTCGCGATGATCACGAACATGCCGTCCTTCGCGAGCGCCTGCCGGTCGCGGATGACCACCTCCTGCATGTCGCCGATCGTGAACCCGTCCACGACGAGCGCGGCCGACGGGACCTTCTGCTTGTGAATGTCGAGCTTGCCGTCGACGATATCGATCACGAGGCCGTTATCCGGGATGATGATGGTGTCCTTCGGACGCCCGGCCTGTTCGACCGCGCGCGCGTGGCAGGTGGTCATCGAACGGTACCCGTAGTACGGCATGAAGTATTTCGCATGGACCATCTGGTTCATCCAGACGAGCTCACCCGTGTTCCCGTGGCCGGTCGAGTGCACGTCGGAGGAGCGGTAGTGAATCAGGGTCACGTTATGCCGGTAGAGATTGTCTTTGAGCTTCTGCACGTTTATCTCATTGCCGGGGATGACCGACGAAGAGAGCACGATGGTGTCGCGCTCCGAAAGCGTGATGAACTTATGCTGGCCGGTCGCGATGCGCATGAGCGCTGCGAATTCCTCGCCCTGGGCGCCGGTCGAAAGGATGACAAGCTTGTCGGGCGGATAATCCTTGATGTCCTGAGCCGTGATGATCGTACCTTTCTGCACCTTGAGGAGCCCGGTCTTCTCGGCTATCTCGAGATTGTTCCGTATCGAGCGTCCTTCCGTAACGACCTTCTTGCCGAGTTTCTCGGCGGCATTGATGATCGCCACCATGCGTTCGAACTGAGAGGCGAACGTACCGATGATGAGACGTCCCGATACGGTCTTTATGATGTCTTCGAGCGTCTGGTGGACGCGCTTCTCGGGAATCGAGAAGCCGTCCTTCTCCGCGTTCGTCGAGTCGGCGATGAAGAACAGGTTGTCGTCCTTGCCGAGATCGCCCCAGGTCTTCTGCTCGCGTGCCGACGGCGTACCGTCATCGTGGTCGAGCTTCAGGTCGCCTGAGATCACCACCTGACCTTGCGGGGTGGTGATTGAGCAGCCCATCGAGTCGGGAATGGAGTGGGTGACCGGGAAGAATTTGACTTTCGTACTGCCGATCGTCACGGAATCGCCCACCTTCACGGTGCGGACTTCGGGAGCGGGGACATCCGGGTACTCCTCCTGGCGTTTCTTGATCATGACGCCGGTGAGCTCCTGCGTGTAGATAGGCGGCGTACCGAAACGGGGAAGAGTGAACGGTATCCCGCCGATGTGATCGAGGTGGCCGTGGGTGATGATGACCGCGCGCACGCGATCCTGGTTCTTCTCGAGGTATTTCGTGTTCGGGAGGAGGTAATCGACGCCCTGCGAGCCGTCTTCGGAGACGAATTGGAAGCCGGCATCGAAGACGAGAATGTCGCCGTTGGCTTCCACGGCGCACATATTGCGCCCAACCTCTTCGGCTCCGCCGAGCGGAATGATGCGCACGGTTCCCGGGGCAGGCGCTTCCGGATAGTATTCGGCCGGCTTCGGGCCGGTGCGCGGCATCGCCGTCGGCCGGCGGAGCATCCGCTGGATGCGCCGGCTCGCGCCTCCCGGACGGCTGCCGCGACTGCGCCCGCCGCGACCGCGGGTCCGCGGCGGGCGTTCGGCGTTTCTCGGCTCATGCGATGGCGCGGGAGCCGGTGCTGGTGCTTGATTCATGGTTGACTCTGGTTAACTAGCGGGCTTGCAATCGAATAATACTGTGCGAACTGAAACCCGTACGAAAAAATTGAACGGCAGCACTGCGCTTATCGATACGCGGCGAAAAACGGCCAGACGGCATCGGTCTTCAGGTACCAATGCGCGACGTTCGCGAACCGATCCGAGGGAGTGGTGATCTGCGGAAGCTCGACGCCCTGGAGGCTCGCGGGGATCGTGTACGTGAAGTCCGGCGCATAGATGAAGGCGGCCGGATAATCCGCCGCGATCGTATCCTCGATCTTCTGGAGATCTGCGGCGCGCGCCGCGGGATCCGGGTTGCTGCGCTCGTCCTCAAGGAGCGCATCGACGGTCTTATTCGCGTACATGGCGATGTTCAGACCCGGGTCGTTCCGTTCCTGCGAATCCCAGAAAGCGTACAGGTCCTGGTTGCGGCCGATCACCATCCCGTAAAGCAGCGCCCCGTATTTGCGCGGCCGGATGACGTTCTGCGAAAGGTCGCCCGGCTCATAGAGCTCGATAGTCACGGATATGCCGAGCTTCTCCCAGTCCGTTCGTACGGCCGATGCGACGCTCTTCAATTCCGGAACGTTGCTCGTGCGGATCGTAATGCTGTCGAGCGTGTTCGAACCGTTCTTCCATACGCGCGCATTCCCGTCGTACTGCCAGCCGGCGGTCTCGAGGATGCGTGCCGCCGCGGCCGTCGGATCCGTGGAACTCGCGACCGGCGCCTGCTTCACGCTGCTGCCGGGAGGCACGGGGCCCATGATGGCGGTCGCGAAGCCGCCGAGGACGTTCTTCACGATGTTCTCGCGATCGATGGCGATCGAAAGCGCTTCACGCACCGGTTGCTGTGCGAATACCTGCGTGTCGTTCGGGTTGAAGAAGATTCCGAAGACTCTCGCGTACGGGGCGGTAAGCGTATCCGGGCCGTTCGAAACGCCGTACGCGCTCTCGACGGTACCGTTCGCGAGCGCGTTTACCACCTGGTCGGTCTCCTCGTAGAACTGGAAGCGGATGCCCGCAAGGTACGGCCTTCCGAGGACGTAGTGCGGATTCTCCGATACCGTTACGCCCGTGATCAATCCCGATGCATCGCGCGACACGTTCGTCACCCTGAACGGTCCCGCACCAACGGGATTCGTCTCGAGATTGCTGAACGGGAATTCCTCATCCGAGATGTTCTGCCAGAGATGCGCCGGCAGTATGCCGAGCGTCGTCTCGCTAAGGAACGGCGCGTAGGGCTTCGTGAGCGTGAATACGACCGTTCGGCTGTTCACCGCGCGGACCGACACTCCTGCCCAGTTCGCGTATTCGGGTGACTTAAGACCGGGATCCTGCGCCTTCTCCACCGTGAACACGACGTCCTCGGCGGTCACTGGCGTACCGTCGGAGAACGAGGCGTTCTTCTTGAGAATGAACGTGTACGTCTTTCCGTCAGGCGAAACGGTATAACTCTGAGCGAGCACCGGCACGAGCACCCCGTTCCCGTTTACTCCCATGAGGCCTGCGTAGGTGAGTTTCGCGAGATCGCGGTCGGCATCGGTGATCGCGAGAAGCGGGTTGATGAAGCGCGGGCTCCCGACCTCTCCCTCGACCAGAGATCCGCCGTAGGCGGGGACGCGGACGAGAAGCGATTGCTCGAGCGCGTAGAGTCCCGCGATAGACGTGACTGCCAGAAGCGCCGACAGCACGTAGAAGATGAGCCGGTCGCCGCTTGAAAGCGTGCGGATCGACCGGCTCACGGAGTCGAGTCCCCGTACGCGTATGCTACGGGTGAGCCAGCTGCGCAAGCGCGTCGCGCGCTCGTGCGGAACGGGGGAATCGGTCATGCGCCTCCCAGAAGGAAGTTCAGTATCGCTATGAGCACGAGGAGTGCCGCGATCCCTATGGTCGCGTTGAATAGGAATTTCTCAGCGCCTCTGCGCTTGTAGAACGTCGACGCGAAGTTATCGCCTCAGAAGGCTCCCCCCAAGGTCGCGCCGCGCTGCTG
>JAJXVW010000065.1 GCA_021781935.1 bacterium | reverse complement strand
CGGCGAGCGCGGCGTCCGGTGTCGTGGAGGTCGTGTCGTTGTAATAGCGGATACCGTCTTTTTCCGCGATGAGCTCGAGGCGTCCGGGAACGCCGCTGAACGATTCGAGCGCACGACGCGAAACATCGTCCTCGATGCCGAGCGAGCGCGCGGCCATGAACGCAAGCGCCGCATTGTATCGGTTATGGGTACCCGAAACCTTGAGCCGCCAGCCAGCCGGCAGCTTCGATTCATCGGCAATCACCAGGTCGCTCACGATATGCTCGCCGAAGGCTTCGATGAGGATGGGCGCGCACTGCTTACCCACGACGAGCGTATCGTCAGGCGACTGATAGAGGAAGATGTTCGCCTTGTCCGCGAGGTACTGTCCCGGATCATCCTGGTAATAGTTCGCATGATCGGCGAGGAAGGTCGTGAATACGGCGACCTGCGGCGACAGGTTCGCGTACCCGAGACCCTGGCACTGCCAGGAATCGAGCTCGAGAACCGCGAGATGCTCAGGCGTGACCTCGGGGAGGAGGGCGAGCGTCGAGACGCCCCGAACATTGCCGCCGAGCACGACGGGCTTCCCTTTTTCCTTGAGGATGGCATGTACCATGTGCGTTACCGTCGATTTGCCCCGCGTACCGGTGATTCCTACGATCGGAATGCCCGCGTACTCCATGAAGAGGTCGGCGCTCATGCGCACCGGAATGCCGGCCTCCTGCGCTGCGGCGATGTAGGGAGAATCGAGCGGTACGCCGGCCGCCTTTACGATGAGGTCGCGACCGCGGAAATCTTCCTCGCGATGCTCACCGAGCACGAACGTTATGTTCGGATACGCCTCGAGCTGCGCGACCGAGTCCGCGAGTTCCTCGCGCGTCTTCTGGTCGGTCACGATGAGCTCGGCCCCGCACTTGGCGAGATATTTCGCGTCTCCCACGCCGCGGCCCAGGAGGCCGAGACCCATGATGGTTATCTTTTTGCCGCGGAAATACGCCGATGCGTCCATGGGACGAATCCTAGCAGATGGCCGGAATTCCCGCTCCGGCTAGATGCAGCTCGCCGTGCTCGTAACGTCGGCGTGCGTAAGCGCGAGCATCGTGCTCGGAACGGAGACGATCTCGTAGGGAGCGGTGACCACCTGTCCTACCACGCAGCTGCCGCCCGGTTTCGTGAGCGTGATCGTGACCACGCGCGTCGTAGAGGAGTCCCTGATGCTCGATATGGCGATCGAATACCCCGCGGTCGGCTCTTGACCGGCGAAGACCGCGAGCACCGCGTGCGTCGAAAAATCAACCGAGGGCACTTGGCCGGACGCGTCAGTCATCGCCCAAAGCTGTTCGAGCTGCGCCTTGGATGTGATGAGATAGTTCGTGGGGGTCGTGATCTGCGACTGCGTGCCCACGGCGAGCGTATCCATGGACACCGGCATGCTCGGATCGGATACGGAAAGCGCGGCGGCACCCTGCATGCTCGGACTCGGCGCGTTCGTGAAGTAGATTACGGCTCCCACGACGACCGCGGCGAGCGCGAGCGCGACGAGAATGAGCATGTCTCTCATGCGGACAGTATAGCGGGAAGGAAAATCCGCGGCGGCGCGGGCGCGGCGGATTTGGGTATAACGGATTGCCGTCCCGACTCGCCGTGCTCGGGAAATCTCGTACTTGGATCCCTCTTGCATTCATCTGCGGAAACAGCCCC
The DNA here is from genome assembly GCA_021781935.1 of bacterium. Classification (GTDB taxonomy): domain Bacteria; phylum Patescibacteriota; class Minisyncoccia; order Phycocordibacterales; family Phycocordibacteraceae; genus C7867-001. The sequence goes on along the minus strand of JAJXVW010000065.1, from coordinate 1,005 downwards.
TGCGGGCTGTTTCCATTCGAGTGCACGCTCTAGGATTCGAACCTAGGACCGCTCGAGTATCAGTCGAGTGCTCTACCAACTGAGCTAAGCGTGCGTAGAGGGATACTATCAAAAACCGCCCGAAACTGCTACCGGCGCGAGGCTTTCCCCACCACCCGGCTTCCGCGTACGCAAGGGAGGTATACTGAAAGCATCCATGGTATCCAGAAGGTATCAGGAAAACAGGATCGGATTTAGTCGGGCGAGGCTCTACGGCCTCGCCATTAACTTTTCCATCAATGCGTACCCCTTTCGAGAGCGCTTCCCGTTCCCGCTCGCGCGAATCGAAACACGTCAGGAACATCCGCATGTCGACGCTTGAAGACAAATTACGGCGGCACCGAAACAAGAAACGGATCTGGCGGCGGTGCGTCGCGCGCCTCGCCCAGATGGACATGGAGTACGTGAACGTAGACGCCGCTTCGTTAGAAGCGGCGTTCTGAATTTACGCAGCAATGGAAAACGCGCTGGCAGAAGCCTGCGCGTTTTCTCGTGCGTTCAAAGTATCCTGGTCACACATACTCCGTCCGTCCCCGTTCTCGGGTTCGTGCGGCTCCGTTGTGAAAGTGATGCGCTCTTTTGTTCCGCCTATTCGTGCAGTATTCGAGTCGTCAATTGAGCGACTCGACACGTACACACCGGGATACGTTATCCGGCATCCGAGCACTGTTCAGAGGCAAGTGCTATCCCTCCACTATCTTGCGATAGCGATCGACAAGCTGGCTCTTTCGAGCGCAGCGACTCCAATCGGAAATGTTCCACGAGCAGGTTCCCCTACCCGTGCCTTGTTACGACTTACTCCCTGTCACTGAATTTACCGTAGTACCGCGCGAGGCGGTCCTTCGGGTACCCCCAGCTCCCTTGAGTTGACGGGCGGTGAGTACAAGACTCGAGAACGTATTCACCCCGGTTTGGCTGACCCGGGATTACTAGCGATTCCGGCTTCATGAGGTCGGTTGCAGACCT
>JAJXVW010000011.1 GCA_021781935.1 bacterium | reverse complement strand
ATCGCCGAGCGCGTCCTTGAGTTCAGCCGCGAGGCTCTCGGCAAGCGCACGCGGATTCGTGCCGACCATCTTCGCCGCGGCCATCGCCGCATTCGTCGCGTAGTCGCCGTGCGCGAGCGCTGCCGGTCGCTCGACTGAGAAGATTACGTCCTCGACACCCGCTTTCGCGAGCGCGCCTTCGCCTGCCTTCCGAATCTTCTCCTCCATGCGAGCGAGTTTACCAGAAATTCCAACGCCCGCCTTAAGGCGGGCGTTGAGGTCAGGAGGGAGATGCATCACGAGACGATTCTTCGGCGAGGCCCCTCCATGTCTTCCATTACTGGTTACTTCCTGTTGCCACACACGGGGCTATCGCTCGATTGGTGCCGAACCTCACCTGAACCCGTTTGCCGGATATTACTCGGGCTTGCCGAAACCAATTTTCGAGGTTTCGGGTTCTTCTGCGGGAACAACCTCTCCGTGCTCGGCTTCGTACTTCTTCAGAGCATTGGAGAGGAGGTCCACCATACGCTTAAGGTGCCCCGGACTCGTGATGACGCGAGCAGTCAGGGCGCCAACCGGAGGAAAGGCACTAATGAAGTCGAGGCAAAACTCTTCTTCGGAAGACCACAAGGTCATCCCGTTGGCATACACACCCTTCACGTCTTCATCAGAAGCTTTGATGGGAATCTGCTTGGTATCCATAACTTGATTATTAACCTATTAATACGCCCCTAACGCGACCTCCGCGCATGCGCGGCTTAGCGGGCACAAGAATTTTATTCTTATGTCAACGGATTTCAAGCAAATGAATTCGGAATAGGATGCTTTTCCGCGAGCGCGCGGATTTTCTCGCGCGCTGCGGCCGCATCTTTCGTCTTCAATACCTCGAGCATAAGGCGCGCCACTTCGCGTGAGTCGTCCTCGGAGAATCCGCGGGTCGTGATAGCCGGCGTGCCAAAGCGTATGCCGGAGGGATCCATCGGCTTACGCGTGTCGTCCGCTATCGCGTTCTTATTGAGCGTGATGCCCGCCTCGTCGAGAAGCTTTTCCGCTTCTCCACCGCTCATTCCCAAGGAGCCGAAGACGTCCGCGAGAATGAGGTGGTTCGAGGTCCCTCCCGTAATCATGCGCACGTCGCTCTCCTTGAACACCTCCGCCATTGCCGCGGCATTCGCGACGACCTGCTGCGCATAGTCCTTGAACGAAGGCGCGAGCGCTTCCTTGAACGCGACCGCCTTCGCCGCGATCTGGTGCATGTGCGGCCCGCCCTGGAGCCCCGGAAAGATCGCCTTGTCTATCGCTTTGGCGAGATCTTCGCGCTCGCGCACGAGAATCATGCCCCCGCGTGGGCCGCGCAAGGTCTTATGCGTGGTCGTCGTCATGACGTCGAAACCGTAGTCGAACGGATTCTTCTGCGAGCCGCCTGCGATGAGACCGGCGATGTGCGCGACGTCCGCCATCGCGACCGCACCAACTCCGTGCGCGATGTCTGCGATACGCTTCCAATCGAGCTCGCGCGGGTATGCGGAGAAACCCGCGAGCACGATCTTCGGCCGCTCTTTTTTTGCGGTCGCTTCGAGTGCGTCGTAATCTATCTCGCCCGTCTCGACGTCCTTCATGCCGTAGCGCACGAAGTTGAAGATCTTCGCGATGTAGGTCACCGGGTGCCCATGCGTGAGATGCCCGCCATGCGAGAGCTCCATGCCCAAGACCGTGTCGCCCGGCTCGAGGAGTCCGAAGTACGCGCCGATGTTCGCATTCGCTCCACCCAAGGGCTGCACGTTCGCGAAACCCGCACCGAAAAGCTGCTTCGCGCGCTCCTGCGCGAAGCGCTCCACCTTATCAGTAAATTCCTGTCCGCCGTAGTAGCGCTTTCCCGGGTATCCTTCCGAGTATTTATTCGTTAAGGACGACGCCATCGCCTCCTTCACCGCGCGCGAGACGTAGTTCTCACTCGGAATAAGCTCAAGCCCTTCCGCCTGCCGCTTCTCCTCTCCTTCTATCGCGTCGAACACTTCCTCGTCCTGCTTCTTTAGAAATTCGTACATAGTCCGTTTTTTAACGTGTGAGTAAGGTAACCATGTACGGGTCTTAGATCATAGGCGCATTACGGATTCGTCGCATCCGCTTTCTTCTGATGAATCTTTTCATTGTAGCCGCCGACGACCGCCATCTCCGCCTTCAGTACCGGATGCGGGTCATACCCCTCAAGCGAGACGTATTCCGGGCGGAACGCATCGAGCGAATCGAGGTCTCGTGTAAATGAGACCTTCGGAAACGCGCGCGGTTCGCGCGCTATCTGCTCTTTCGCCTGCTCGCGATGATTCTCATAGATGTGCAGGTCGCCGAAGGTATGCACGAACTCGCCGGACTCACGGCCGAGAACCTTCGCGAGCACCATCGTAAGGAGCGCATAGCTCGCGATGTTGAAGGGCACGCCGAGGAAGATATCTGCCGAGCGCTGATAGAGCTGCAAGCACACTTTCCCGTGCTTGATGTTCACTTGGTACATGTTGTGACAGATCGGGAAACGCGCTGCTTCGCCCGGCGCCGCCATCGCATAGAGATACTGCGGATTCCAGGCAGTCACGAGCGTATTGTGCGCGTCCGGATCATTCCGCAGTTCATCGACGACCCAGCCGAGCTGGTCGACGGTTCGGCCATCGGTCGCGGGCCACCGGCGCCACAGCTCGCCGTAGATATGCGGAAGCTCGCCGTTTGCTGCCGCAAACGCATCATCCTCTGCGATCTTCTTGATGAACGCATCCTTCTCCATCGAGGGCTTTCCCTCGATCTGCGCCTTCTCGTTATAGATACGAAGCGGATAGTCGTCCCAGATATGGACGTTGTTATCGACGAGATACTTTATGTTCGACTGTCCGGAAAGAAACCAATAAAGCTCGTGAAGCACGCCCTTCCAGTAGATCTTTTTCGTCGTGAGAAGCGGCAACCCTTCCGAGAGATCGAAACGGATCTGACGACCGAACACGCTATACGTCTTCACCCCCGTGCCCGCGTCGACCTGCTCTTCACCGTTGTCGAGCGTGTCTCGCACGAGGTCGAGGTACTGCATCTCGGGGTGTGCCATAGTCATTTCTTCTTAGCTCTCGTAACGACTTTCTTCGCGCGTGTTCGCGTGCGCGGTGCGACGATGCCCTTCCAGTTCTCTTCGCCCTTACCGTAGCGGCCGATCTTCTCGTAGCTCCGCTTATGCGGTGTCCTGAGCTCAGAGAAGGTCAGCTGTCCTATCGGCATCTTCGGCCGCAGCACGATCGGAATGATGTTCGTGTTGTAGAGCTCGAAGACGATATTGAGGTAATGCCCCGGGTTCACGAGACCGGCGGTGTTGTGCACGACGAGACCGATGCGCGCCAAGGAACTCTTCCCGTTCAGGTGGATGAGGTACTTGTCGCTCCCGAAATAGTCGTGCGAGAAGCCGAGCACCGTCACGCCCGGGTGGAGCACGAACTCTTCGTCGTCTTTCAGGATGATTTCCCGCGTCTCTGGAAAGACCTTCTTTACTGGATCAATCTTCGCGCCCTTGTGCTGCTCGGAAAGGAGGAATCGGTTACCGAGAAGAATGTCGTAGCTGGCCGGCTGGAGCCGCTTCTTATCGAATGGTTCGAGAACGATCTCGCCGTCTTCGACCGCCTTCTCGATATCGTTATCAGAGAGATACATGTTTAGGGCAAATTAAACACCTCTCGCGTCCCGTAATACTTCGACCAATTTTCGTTGTAGTGTTTAAACATCTTTTCCAATCGAGACTGGGGCAATTCCTTCACTCGAAGTGTTCTCATGAAATTCTTGATCTCCCTTTTAGCTGCAGGGATCTTGCGGGCGTCTGAAATGACTTTCTCGAATTCAACCAAATACCCATAGCCTGCGTTTCTGTCAAAACATATACTCATACCGCCAACTTGGTATTCGTCTCGTTCTCGGGACCACTTGGCCTGGCAGCGATAGCCAGCACTTTCAACTTTTGCATCTAATTTTTCTAGCGTCATGTTTACTGGCTCTTCAAACTCCATGCGAGCTATACCATTTGCACTAGAATCCGTGCCAACGGAAGCTTTCAGAACTAATCTCACTTCGCCATTGATTTCTCTCGTACGGACAGAAATATCATTGCCATTTTTGATAATATTGCGTAACTGACTAAGCGCTTTAGGTTTAAACGACTTTGCCAAGGTTTTATACAATTTGTGCACGTCACCTTGTTGAAAATAGTGATTAAGCTGAGTGGAAAAAGCTTTGAGTTTAATCTCACTCCTCACCTTCGTTGTAAGTTGGTATTTAAATCTATGAGCCTGTTCTTCTGAGCCCAACAAGCTTTTAATCTCAATCTCGAAACGTTGACCCGACATACCAATAGTATACTTTGGGAATTGATCTCATGAAAACCCTTGATAAAACTACGGTATCTCGCATAAATCTTATCGCCGCACTAGGAGCGCGGTCGCGAGCGATCGGGAAGAACGGGAAGCTTCTCTGGCAGCTCCCCGGGGACCTCCCACGCTTCAGGGCACTCACGGACGGGCACCCGGTCGTGATGGGCCGGAAAACCTGGGATTCTTTGCCGCCGAAATTCCGGCCGCTTCCCGGTCGCACGAATATCGTCGTCACCCGCATGGAGGACTACCCGGCCGGAGGCGCACGGGTGGCTCACTCGCTACCGGAGGCGCTCTCTCTTGCCAAGCGCGCCGAAGGCGCGCGCGAGATCTTCGTCATCGGCGGCGGGGAGCTCTACCGTGCCGCACTCCCCTTCGCAGATCGGCTCTATCTCACGCTGGTGGATTCGGATGCTGAGGGTGATACGTTCTTCCCCCCCTATGAGGACGAGTTCAAGACCGTGCTCGCTGAGGAGCTTCACACGTCGGGAACCGGGGTCACCTATCGTTTCCTTGACCTGTCCCGCTAAATGACGCTGTCCCCACCTGGGGAAAAGCGGGGTACCGCGGCGCCTATACTGGCGTCCAGAGGATCTTAGACACAGAGGAGAGTCCCCATGCGGAGGACCGACGTACACGACGCGGCGTATGCCGTAGTGAGCGGGGGTATCGGATTCGTACCCGCCCCGCCGGGTTGCCTCACGGCAACCGAGACCGCGTTAGAAGAGCTGGTCCGCCTCGGCCGCCTTCGACGCGAGGACGGGATTGCGGAGGAGACGTGGGGATACGCGCCCGACCATAAAGGCCAGTACGACCGAGGACTGTCGCAGTATCGTGAAGATGAACGGAAGGATACGTTCCATTACGAGCCGGCAACCTACGAAATACTCGAATCGAAAGGTGCGCCAGTTCATGCGTGGACGAAATTCTTCCGCGCACAAGATGAATCGTGGCGTCTCTTGTATTCGCTCGCCGACGAGCTTATGCAAGAGTTCGATCGACTCCTTCCCGATTGCGGCATCTACGACTCGTTCAAAGGCTACGGCCTGCGGCACCCCAATCGCGGAATCGTGTACGAGCGCCGCACGGGAGCTGACCGCGAGACGGCGTATCCGCACTGCGACCGGGGATTCATCTCATTGCACCATAGCGAGACAGGCCCTGGATTCTTCATCGTGCCGAAGGATTCCAAGATGCGTCTTCGCATCCATATCCCGAAGGGCCACATCGGCATCTTTCCCGGACTGAAGTGTCAGAAGATGACGAACGGGCTCGTGTCCGCCATCGTGCATGGGACCTACGAGGTTCCCGTACGCGAGCCGAACGGCCGACGCGCAAGCGTGTTCTTTGCGCATACTACTATTTCGCATCTCTAGCGATGCGAAAACGGGCCGGAGCAGTAGCTCCGGCCCGTTTTCCTTCGAAATGAATTATTTCACTTCAACCCCCATCGAGCGGGCGGTGCCAAGGACGATGCGCTCGGCGGCCTCCTGACTGGCCGCATTCAGATCCGGCATCTTCTCTTTCGCGATTTCCGTGACCTGCGCCTTCGTGAGCGCGCCCACCTTCTGCTGCGGAGCCTTGCTCGAGCCCTTCTCGATGCCGAGCGCCTTCAGGATGAGGCGGGACATGGGAGAAACTTTGAGGATGAACGTGAACGAGCGATCGTCGTAGACCGAAAGCTCGACCGGGATGATGGTGCCGCGCTTATCCTTGGTCGCCTCGTTGAACTGGGTCACGAACTGACCGATGTTCACGCCGGCCGGGCCGAGCGCAGTGCCTACCGGCGGCGCCGGGGTAGCGGCGCCGCCCGGAATCTGGAGCTTGATCTTCTTTACTACGGTTGCCATATGCGTGTCGTGACTTTACTAGAAATTGATTGAAAACGCTACTAGAGCTTGCGGACCTGCAGGAAGTCGAGCTCGACCGGCGTCTCGCGCCCGAACATCGAGACCATGACCTTCACTTTGCCGCGGTCCTCGTCGATGTCACCCACCTTCCCTTCAAGATCCTTGAACGGACCGTCCGCTATGACGACCGGATCGTCCTTCATGAGGTCGATGCGATGCTTCGGCGCCTCAGCGGTCATCCGCTTCATGAGCGAAGCGACCTCCGCCTCATCCATCGGAACCGGCGTGTTGCCGCTGCCCACGAAACCCGTCACCCGAGGCGTGTTGCGCACGACGAACCAGGAGTCGTCATCCACGACCATTCGAACGAGCACGTACCCCGGGTAGATTTTCTCCTCCTCGACGACGCGCTTACCGCCCTTCACGCGGATCTTCTTCTCGGTCGGGACGACCACATCGAAAATCTTGTCCTCCATGCCGAGGGAGTCGATGCGCTGCTTCAGGTTGCGTTCGACTGCGTTCTCGTAGCCGGCATAGGTATGGATGGTATACCAACGGGCATCCTCTGGATTCGGTTTGGTCTCGTCCTTCACTTCCTTCGGGACACCCGGAGCAATGTCCGCCATCCCCACTTCTCCGTCAGTGAGGATATCTACCTCTTCTTCGTGCTGGTGCTGTCGTTCGTCCATATGCGTTTCGTTAGGCGCCCACGACGTGGCTTACGATTCCGCCGAAGAGGTAATCCAGCACGCCGACCAAGACCGCGATGACAAGCGCTATGATGATAACGACGAGGGTATGCGCGATAGCCGTGTCGCGAGATGGCCAGACGATGTGCTGGAACTCGTCACGGACGTGCTTCAGATAGGTGGTGAGAGCGTTCATGGCGGAAATTATGGTTTCCAAATTAAAAACCCCGCGGCGGGGCTTCTGTGACACACATGATAGTACGAGCTCGGGGAGGCGTCAAGAAGCGCCCGGCTCCAGAGGAGCCGGGCGCTTCTTCTTCGTTTTCGAGCGATCAGCGGATCTCGTAGGTGATCGAGACGCTTGCGGTGTACGTGTTCTCGCCGGTAGGAATCTCGGGTACTGATCCGGCTTTCGCAGACCCCGCGCTCGCCGCGAACATAAGCGGCTGCGGCGGCGTCCCGTTCGATTCCGTGAAGTTCACGATGCCGCCGAAGGTTACGCCGAGCTGCTGTTCCAGCAGCTTCGCTTGCGTTTTCGCCTTTGCGATAGCATCGGCGCGCGCGGCATCGTACCCGGCTGTCGGATCGTCGAGCCCGAACGCGGGTCCGCTGATATTCTGCACCTCAAGATTCCCGAGCCCGGCAAGGATCGTGCCGACCGTCGAGAGGTTTCGGATGGTCACCTGCATGGTCTCTGCGACCTCATAGCCGGTGAGCGTGCGAGCGGTATTCGGGCAGAATGTGCCCGGCGCGCACGGCGGGTACGAGTATTGCGGCGTTATGGTGTACGAAAGCGTCTTCACATCTTTGTCGGCGATTCCTTGTCCTTTCACATACTCGACCGCCGCGTTCGCCTGCTTGGTCGTCTGCGCCTGCGCGTCAGAGACGGTCTTCGCCGTGTTTTGCACGGTAAAGGAGACGCGCGCGACGTCCGGCGGCATGGTGGCTTGTCCGTTCGCGCTCACGGTGACCGTGTCGGTCGCAGGGTTGCTCGGTCGACCGAAGTTCTGTGCAAGGTTCACCGTTTCCGCGACGAGGAAAAGCCCGAGGATGGCAAGCACGCCAATGACGGCGATCCGCACGCCGGAATTGCTCACAATCTCAGAAAAGATATCTTTATTATTATCCATGGTGCGAGTGGTTACGGTTGCGTACCCGTACAGTATACCGCCTCGCGGGGCTACCGCAGGAGGCCGAAAATCTCGTGCGAGAACCTAGGCTTGCAGATTCGTGAGCAGCGTCCTTAAGGCCGCATGCGCAGGGAGCGCATTCTCATCGAGCGTCGGATCGGTCCAATTCGCGACATTCCGATCGATGGCGTCGAACCGCAGCACGTCTCCGGAGTCGGGGCGCGCGAGGTAGTATGCGGTATCGATAACCCCCTCAAACCGCTCGATAGAGACGACGGTAAATCGATGCGATCCGATGACGGTAGATGAGTATCCGGTCGTAGGAACTGCTGCACCTGAAGAACCGCTAATGGCGGTCGCCTGTATGGTGGCGAGCGGCGTCGACGACGCTGCAATCGTATACCGGCGAATGACGATGGAGTCCGGCTCGGTAGATGACGCAGAAAGGTCATCGTATGCTGCCACGGCCGAGGCGTCCGGGAGCGATGCGTCCGTAAAGCCGTCGGGTACCGCGTAGGCGATATTGATCGAGTCGAGCGACACATTCGGCGGAGGACACGCGGGGAACGTGCAGGAGGATCCGGTGCGGGAAAGGCTCGTCCCATCCGGACATATCTTCGCGTCGAGCGGGCAGGCGATCTTCTGATAGGGATGCTCCGCCGCGTTCCTATAGACGAGGCCTCCGATCCCTACGAGGATGATCAGCAGGATCCCGAGGAAGAGATTTCTCATGAGGGGAATCATACCACCTCGCGACCGCTGCGGCGCGATCTCAGCGGCCCGCGAGCGAGTCGCGTATCTGTTCGAGGACGATAAGCTCGTCGCTCTTCTTCGGAGGCGCGGCGGGCGGCGGTGTTTCCCGTTTGCGGAAGAGATGATTGATCACCTGCACGATGATGAAGAGTCCGAACGCGATCGCGGCGAAGTTCACGATCGCTTGGATGAAGAGCCCGTACGGCAGCGCGGCGCTGCCGCCCAGAGGGAGCGTCAGCTGCGAAAATTTGACCCCGCCGAGCGCCGCACCGAATGGCGGGAGGATGATGTCGTTAACGAGCGCATTCACGATCGCCGTAAACGCGCCGCCGATCACGACGCCTACCGCCAGGTCGAGCGCATTGCCGCGCAACGCGAAAGTCTTGAATTCATTCCACATGCCCATGCCCGCATCATACCAAAATGCCAAGCCGATGTTCGGGGCGACTACAGGGAATCGAACCCTGATTGCGGGTACCACAAACCCGAGTGTTAACCGTTACACCATAGTCGCCATACCGGACGAACGCGTGTGTTTATAACACGAAAAAGAGAATCCTGCTCGAATCCTAATACCTCGGATTCTCTTCGGGTACGCCCACTTCATGATTCGCGAGCCGCGCGAGAGCGAAGAGAAGCGAAGAGAGCCGGTTGAGATACGCTTTCGTCTCAACCGGGATCTCACGGATACCTGCGTCATGCACCGCTGTCGCGCGGCGCTCGGCGCGCCGCGCGTTCGTGCGTGCGACGTCGAGAAGCGCCGAGAGTTCGGTACCGCCCGCGATAGAGAATCCCTTGAGGGGCGGTATTTCGTCTTCAATGCCATTCACGGCTTCCTCCATGGCGGCGACGGTGCCCTCCGGAAGCGCAAGCGGGCTTCCCGCAAGCTGCGCTTGAACGATGAAGAGCTTCTCCTGCGTGTCGCGGATGATCTGTACGGTACGTTCGCTCCCCTGTGCGCGGACTCGGACGAACCCGAGGAAGGCATTCAGCTCATCGAGCGTGCCGAGGGCTTCTGGCAAGGGAGAGGCTTTCGAGATGCGGTCGGTGGAATCGATCGCGTCCGTCGTGCCGTTATCGCCTTTCCCTGAAAAGAGAGCCATGCCGGCATGATAGCAAACCGCCCCGTGAGTGCGCAGGAGAGGACTCGAACCTCCATCCCCTTAACGGGGGCTACCACCTCAAGGTAGTGCGTCTACCAATTTCGCCACCTGCGCGTGTGCGAACTATAAACGAAAACCCCGAAAGCGCCAAGCGCTTCCGGAATCTTCCGCCAGAAACTAGGACGCCGCTTCCGGAGCGCTCTCGACAGGCACTGTCGCCGATTCTTCCTGCGGCCGCTCCTCATCGCTCTTCACGTGCATCATGCGCGCATTACGCAGCTGGCGACGAACCTGCTTCGCGGCCTTCTCGCGGATGAAGTAGAGCTTCGCGCGGCGGACCTTCGAGCGCTTCACGATCTCGATCGAGTCGATGGTCGGCGAGTAGAGCGGGAACGTCTTCTCGACGCCGACGCCTGAAAGCGTGGTGCGGACAGTGAAGGTAGAACCGGCCTCCGCGCCGTGCTTCACGGAAAGCACGAGCCCTTCGAAGGCCTGCTTGCGGGAATTTGCGAGCGTCTTTTCTTTTTTATCGGCGCCCTTTCCCTTCTTGAGTTCGACGATGTTTTGGATGACGCGCACGGTATCACCCGGGCGGATTCCGAGTTCGGCGCGACCGGTCGCGTGTACGGGGGTGAGCACGTTCTGCATGACGGGCAGACTGTACCATCCGCCTCGCAAAAAAGCAAAATCAGTCGGCCTCGCACGCGGCGATCGCGCGGCGAAAATCTTCAGGCAACGGCGCTTCGAACGCGCGGCGTTCTCCCGCAGGCAGCGTGATGCTGAGCGCGCGCGCGTGCAGGGCCTGCCGCGAAAATCCGAGTAGGCATGGCCGGCCTTTCGCGTAGAGCTTATCGCAGACGACTGGATGGTTTAGGTACTTGAAATGCACCCGTATCTGATGCGTACGGCCGGTCTTCGGTGACGCCTCGAGAAGCGCGACTTTCTCGCCGGTCTCAGCGTCCGTCCCCCGAGCGAGCACGTTCCACTCGGTACTTGCCGCCCGCTGCCTCTTCCCTTCCCCTTCGCGCGCAACGCCCCAGCGCGGCGGTATGGAGCGGATACGGACGATCTCGGCTTCGATCGTTCCGGAATCCCGGGCAGGATGACCGTAAACGAACGCGGAGTACTTCTTCTCGGTGGATCGATCTTGGAACTGCCGCTTCAGAAAGTCGTACGCCGCACCCGTCTTCGCAAGGATCATGACCCCCGACGTGTCGCGGTCGAGACGGTGCACGATACCGGGACGAAGGATGACTTCCCCTTGAGGGCTCGTCCACGGCTCGCCGACCTCGCGGAGCGCGGGGAAGCGGCTAAGAACCCATGCGGCGACCGAAGGCTCTTCCGTGCGGCCGTCGCAGTGCACGACGAGCCCTGCCGGCTTGTCGATGACGAGCACGTCGGCGTCTTCGTACAGGATTCCCGGTTCCATACCGCTTACCCTACGGCATGAACGCGGAAAAATGAATGCTAGCTCTCGTGGTCGCGATACGCTATCGTGTCATGGCGCGCGGTTAGCTCAGTTGGTAGAGCACCCCGTTTACACCGGGATGGTCGGGGGTTCGAGTCCCTCACCGCGCACGGGCATGTGGCGTAATTGGTAGCCGCGCTGCGTTCAGGTCGCAGTCCTCGCAAGGGGGTGGAGGTTCGAGTCCTCTCATGCCCACAAAATAAACGAGCCGCTCCGCGGCTCGTTTATTTTCAACAGGCGATGTTCTGGTCGACCGCCGTGTGGTCGAGCTCGTACTGGAGTATCCAAATGGGACTTCCGGGAATGAAGCTCGTCTCCGTGTTGCACGCATTCGTGGCGCCTACCTGCGTCGCGATACCGATCGGGAACCACGTCGGCACCGAGAACGTCGTACCATTCACGCGTTCGACGGGAGTGAATCCGGTACCCGCTATCTCGCGCCACATGTACGGCACCGAGTAGATACCCGCCTCGACCCCCTGCGCGTTCAGGTAATCGAGCGCTCCTTGGATGACGGCATCGTTTACCGCCGGATTCGCCGACCAGCTGTTCGCCTCTTCGACGTCGAGCCACCAGAAGTCGGCGCCTGCCTTCGAACTCTGCGCGTACCCGTATGCATCCTTCGCGGCGTTATAGCCGTAGTTATAGGCCTCGCACGTGGAAGGTTCCGGATATTCACCGGTACCGCGGCTCGCGGCGGTGGGGGCAAAATCGCTCGCAGGCGTAGAGGTGGCTTTTGAGCAATCCTTCGGAGCCGAGAGATGTCCGGTCACCGTGCTGCCGTACGGCCCGTTGATATTCATATAAATAGTGGGCGACACCGCCGACGCGAAGTGCGCCCAGTCGTACTCGGACGTAAGCCGCGGATTATGCACGAAGGCCTTCCCGCGGTTCACCCCCACCACGGCGAACCCGAAACGGTCTACCGGATAGGCGGTCGTACCGAAGGAAAGGTCGTATCCGATGGCGCTCGACGGATAGACGCTGTCGACGACCGGCACGTGGGGACTCTGTGCGGAAGCGGGCGGCGTGACCGGATCGGTCGCTTCGGGAACCGCGGACGCCACTGACGCGCCGAGCAGGCTCTCAACGCGCGCAATCACGGCGGTGTCGACGCCGAAGGCGCGCAGGAGTCCCACGATCGCGCCCGATTGTGCGTTCGTAAGCGGCGCGGCAACGGCCGCCGCCGGAATGAGGAGAAACACCGGAACGAGCACGGAGATAAAATAGGTACGTACTCGCCGCATGGCTCGCAGTATAGAACGCCGCATCGTCCCGTGCACGGCTGAAGACGCGTCAAGAGTCCTCCTTCCCGGAATCGGCATGCCCCCAGCTGGAATCGAACCAACATCAACGGCTTAGAAGTCCGCGGCTTTATCCATTAAGCTATGGGGGCGTTATTACCCTAGCGCACTCTGCGTGCTATTGCGACGGGTCGGCAAACCCGTATACGCCGGTAAGGTACTTCGTTTCCTCGACAGCACGTTCCTTAAATATCGAGTGGATAGCGTCGAGCGAGTTCTGGCTAAACACCGGCGCGGTGGAGGTGGCAGCGCCCCCGAGCGTTCCTCCTTGTGCGACGGTATCAAACGCCCAGACGTTCCAGACGAGGATCGCCGCGAGCAGGATGATCGAGAGCGTGAGCAGCGCGACCCAATCGCGCGTCGGATCAATGGTAGGCCCGTAGGCGAAACGACGTTTCAAAGTCTCGAATAGTCTTGAGAGATTCATAGCGTTACGGGGTCGGCGTGGGCGTCCTCCTCTGTTGCTGGGCTTGCGCGGGTGCCGGCGCCGCAGGCGTCACGCTCGTCCCGCTTGTCGATGAAGCCGAGAGCGGAGTCGTCGATGACACGATTGCACGCAGCGAACTGGTTGCGGTCGAGAGTGGAGACCCGCCGAGAGAAGCCGGTGCCGACCCCACGACGAAAGAGACGCTCGCGAGCCAGCCGTTCTGAGGCTGCTGATTCACCGACACGGCACCCATGACCACATCATAGGGCGCGTACTCGATCGCGCCTATGGTGCGCATGACCGCATCGAACGGCCCCTTCACGCTCACGGAGAGATCGAGCGCGGGATGGGTCCCTGCGTTCGCCGCAGACACGGAGAGCACCGTGACGTCGGCCTCCAGCTT
>JAJXVW010000064.1 GCA_021781935.1 bacterium | reverse complement strand
GTGTTACTACCTCGTCTGCCGGTTGCCCTTGCGGGCCCCCTTGACTTGCATGACTTATCCACGCCGCCAGCATTCACCCTGAGCTAGGATCAAACTCTAACTAAGAATAGGCGGAACAAAAGAATTCATCATCTTTCACCTCCGGCGCGGATTAACGCCGGAGGATTTTCTAACTTTCACACGTCGTTTCGTATTCGTATGTCAAAGATTTTTGCAGCGCAAGAAATTTTAGAGGCTCCCTAGGAGCCCTCATTCCTTGCCTGTTTCTGCCCTTCCGGAAAGCACCAGCGGCAGGTAGGCACATCCTATAGGAAGGCCGAAGGGGCGTCAAGGCCGCGGATCCCGCAAACGGACGCTGTCAACATTGCGGTGCTATGGAAGGGGTATATAGTGAGGGAAGCCGTCACGCCTTGCCCGGACTCATGCAACAAACGCACGAGCGCATTATCGTCTCTGTCGGAGGCTCTCTCATCGTCCCCGACGCTATAGACAGTGCCTTTCTGCGCCGTTTCAAAGATCTCGTGCTCGGAAAGGTTCAGCGTGGCTACTCATTCACCATCATCTGCGGCGGAGGATTGACCGCGCGCAACTATCAGCACGCCGCAGAAGCGGTTACGCCGCTTTCACGTCAGGACCTCGATTGGCTCGGCATCCATTCGACGCGTTTAAACGCACAGCTCTTGCGGAACATTTTCGCGGGGTACGCTTATCCCGTCGTCATCCATAACCCTACGATTGATATCGATACGGAAGATCCGGTTATCATAGCGGCAGGCTGGCAGCCCGGCTGGTCTACCGATTATGTGGCCGTGCAGATAGCGAAAAACCTCGGCGCGCACCGTCTCGCGAACCTTTCGAATGTCGATTACGTCTACACGGCAGATCCGAAACGGCATCCCGATGCGCAGAAGATCGAACGTACCACCTGGAAGGAATTCCGGGCGCTCATTCCGGAGGAATGGGATCCGGGCCTCTCGGCGCCGTTCGATCCGGTCGCCGCAAAAGAAGCCGAGACGCTCAGCCTCGAGGTTGCCATCATGAACGGCGCGCACCTCGAAGAGTTCGGGAATTACATCGACGGCAAGCCCTTCAGAGGAACAATCGTCTCATAAATAAAAACAACGGCCATCGGAGCGTTCGCGTGAAATGGGTCGCGCGTGCCGCGTCCGATACCATCCCGCACGAGCATCCTGTCTATGACGTCAAGATAGCGAGAACCTCGTCAAGCTTCGCGTGCAGCTCGACGAGCGTGCCATCGTTGTCGATGGTGAAATCGGCCCGGCTCATCACGCCCGGCACGTCCATGTCATGCGCGGCTTGGTTGTGCCATTCTTTCTCCTCCTGCATGCGCCAGATCTCGAAATCGACCTTGTCTTTGTGGGACCCGCGTCCGATGATGCGTCCGTAGCGTACGTGCCGATCCGCATCCACCGCAAGGAGCGCGCCGCCTGCGGAACGGAGCGCCTCGGCCTCACCGAGGCTCCGAATGGACTCTATGACGAGGTCGCGAACCCCTGAGGCGGCGGCTCGATCCTTGAATAGCGCTACGAAATACCCCGCGCCGTGCAGGGCGCGGAGCTCGTTTCCTATCATGCCGAGCGTAGGCCGATCGGGATGAAGCCCCCTACGTTCCGCTTCTTTCGCGATCTCGCCGCTCACCGAATAGTGTATGAAGCCCTTCGTCTTGAGATAGTCGACCACCGTCCCCTTGCCTCCTCCATTCGTGCCGGTGACGCCGAGAATCATCGATTATTTGTTTGTGAACCGCCGGGCGATGGGGATGAGAAGCGGTGCGGCGAGGAGTACCGAGGAGTACGTCCCGGCCACGACGCCCACCAGGAGCACGAGTGCAAACGTGCGGGTCGCTGCGGCTCCCCAGATGACGAGCGAAAGCAGCGCGAGGACCACCGTAAGCGACGTGTTGATGGACCGCGTGAGCGTCTCCGAGATCGACTTTCCGACGGTCTCCTCGAATGGTTCCTTGCGGCCGGTCTTCTCATTGTTCGCGAGATGCTCGCGAACGCGATCGAAGATGATGATGGTGTCGTTCACCGAGTAACCCAGGAGCGCCAGGAGCGCGGTAACGAAGAGAGAATCGACTTCGGCGCCCGTGAAGTGCGCGAGAATCGCGAAGAAACCGGCCGGAATGACGAGGTCATGCAGGAGAATGACGATGACCGTGAGGCCGTACACCCACGACGGCACCGGCCGAGACACCTTCCGGAATGCGAATGCGATGAAGAGGATGATGGCGAGCGCGACGGCGAAGATCGCCCAGAGCGCCTTGTTCGCGAACTGGCTTCCAAGCGCGGGGCCGACCGACGTGTAGGAAAGTTCGGTGGTTGACGCGCCCTGCGAGAGTGCGGCGAGAACCGCGGCATGCTCGGCAGGCGTCATGGTGCGCGTCCGGATATTCACGCCGTCGGCGCCCGACGGGATGATTGACACGGCACCGAGCGGCACTTTCGACACGTCCTGCTGAATAGCCGCGAGCGGCGGTCGCCCGTTCGGGAACGATACCTGTATGAGGGAGCCGCCGGTGAAGTCTATGCCGAGCGGCAATCCGTAGAAGATGATGGCTCCTATGGCCGCCGCCATAATGAGGCCCGTAATCCAGAAGAAAATCTTTCGATGCGTTGCGATAAACATAGGCCTAGGATTTATGGAAGCCCGACGAGAGCAGGAAGCGCCACGCGTTCGAGCGGTGCTCCGGCACGATCGCGAGCAAATAGATACGGGTCAGGGTGACCGCCGAGAGGAAGGAGGCGAGGACGCCCAAGAGGAACACGAGCGCGAAGCCTTGGACGATCGAGGTCCCGAGCCAGAAGAGGATGACGCCCGAGATGATCATGGTGAGGTGGCCGTCGCGGATCGCCGTCCAGGCTCGGTTGAAGCCGATGTGCACCGCTTCG
>JAJXVW010000063.1 GCA_021781935.1 bacterium | reverse complement strand
ATTCAAGCGTATCACGCGTGCGGAAGGATGGCCTTTATGCGCTCGGGGATAGGCGGGTGCGTGGAGAAGAGGCGTTCGATCCACCCCGCCGTCCCGAGCTTGCCTTTCTTTGCGCCGAACGGGTCGCTTATGAAGAGATGCGCGGTCGCGAGATTCGCATGCTGCATCGGCGCCTGATAATTGCCGAGCTTCTCGAGCGCCGAGGCAAGACCGTCAGGATAGCGAGTGAGGAGGACGCCGGAGGCGTCGGCAAGGTACTCGCGTCGGCGACTGATCGCAAGCTCAATCAATTTTGCGGCGAGCGGTGCGAGAATGATGCCGAGTATGGCGATCACGGCGATAAGCGCATTGCCGCCGTTATCGTCGCGCCGGCCGCCGCCCCAGAAAGAGACGCGTATGAATATCTGCGCGAGCAACGCGACGAATCCTGCGAGCACGACCGCAACCGTCATGAGAAGCATGTCGCGATTCTTGATGTGACTCATCTCATGCGCGATGACGCCTTCGAGCTCGGGCCGCGTCATCATCGAGAGGAGCCCGGTCGTTGCGCAGATAACCGCATGCTTCTCGTCGCGGCCGGTCGCGAAGGCGTTCGGCGCAGGGTCATCGATCACGTAGAGTTTCGGCGTCGGAAGACCGGCCGTGATCGCCAAGTTCTCGGCGACGGTATAGAAATCATAGAATTCCTCGCGCGTGGCGGGCCGCGCCTTGTTCAAGGAAAGCACGAGCTTGTCGCTCGCCCAGTACGCATAGAAATTCGTCGCGACAGCGATCACGACCGCCAACACGAGAATAAAGGGGTCCTGATAGTACCAGGAGACCGCGTATCCAATGGCAATGACGACCACGAGGAAACTGGTGATCAGAAGCCAGGTTCGACGGATGTTGCGGGCGCGCACGGCATAGATGTCCATGGCGGCATCATACCAAAAACAGGAATGGCCGGCTCCCCAGGGAGCCGGCCATCAGATTTCTTCTTCCTCCTTCTTCGGATACGGGTCGCTCAGGAGTACGAGCCGCTCTTTGAAAGCTCCATGGGTGCGGCGTTTTCGAAGGCGGGCGAACCAGAGCGAAAAGAACGAGATGCCCGCTTCCTTACGATACGCTGCGAACGACTCGGCAAGGTCCGCTGCTTCCGCAAGTCGGCCAGGCGCATCCTCGCGCACGTGCGCTTCGTGCAGCTCGCCGACCTCTTCAGCCATCTTCATGATGAGATACCTGCCGAAGGCCTGTTTGCGAACGCGCGTTACGCGCGGAGCGAAGCCGTCGCGACGTATGCGATACGCCACTTTGTCTCGTACGAGTTTCGGAACGAATGAGAACACAGCACCCTCCTCTCTTACATCACCCTTCGTACGCTACGCGCTGCCGAGCATCGCGTCAACGGCGCGTATCTCCTCGTCGATACCTTGGATGAGGTCGTAGTTCCCGACTTCCTCAACCGTGATCCAGGCATGATCGGCCGTATCGGCATCGTAGGCTATCGTGCCGCCCGCGAGCTTGCAGAACATGGAGAGCACGAGACAGGGTACGCCGTCATGGCGGACGAACACGACATCCATGAGATACCGGATGTCGTCTACTTCAAGCCCGGTCTCTTCCCGTACTTCCCGACGCAGCGTCTTTTCGACCGCGCCGTACCATTGCGGACTCTCCGGGTTCTGATACGACGGTTCGTCATGCACATAGTCGTCCATCTCCATGCCGCCGCCCGGCACGGTCCACTGCAAGGGCCACGCCTTCTTGTGGGCGGCGCGCTGCGTGATGAGATACCGGCGAACGCCGTCCTCCTCTTTCCAGACGATGCCGGTGACCGCGATGCGGTGGAGCTCGTTCTCGCGCCGCTCCGGGGTCATACCGCTAGAACTGCACCTTCACCGGCTCTTGCGCCGCCTGGTCCGCGCTCGAGAGCTCGAACAGATCCATGGGCTTGAAGCCGAACGCGTTCGCGATCAGGTTCGACGGAAAAACCTGCTCGGACGTATTGAGGCTCATAACGGTCATGTTGTAAAAACGGCGCGACGCCTGGATTTTGTCTTCGGTATCGGTCAGGTCGCGCTGAAGCTGGAGGAAATTCTCATTCGCTTTCAGGTTCGGATAGTTCTCCGCAACCGCGAACAACGATTTCAGGGTGCCCGAGAGCTGATTCTCCGCCGCGGCCTTCTCGGCGGGCGCGGTCGCGCCCATAGCGGCCGTTCGCGCGTTCGTCACGTCCTCAAGCACGTTCTTCTCGTGCGCCGCATACCCTTTCACCGTCTCGACGAGGTTCGGGATGAGATCATAGCGGCGCTTCAGCTGAACCTGGATATCGCTCCACGCTTCCTTCGCGCGATTCATAAGCGAGACGAGGCGGTTATACATGAGCACGAGCCAGAACGCGATTACGATGACGAGCCCGAGAACGATCCAAGCAGTGGTAGACATGCGGTAATGATACTCCCTACCGGAGGTGCGTAAAGAGGTAGAGCCCGATGGGCATCATCCAGGTAGCCCAGTCGAATACGCCCTTGCGCCAGAGCTGCCGATAGATGCGGCGCTGAAGATAGAACTCCTGGAAGGAGATGAAGAGGATCGTGAGCGCAAGGACGACGTAGAGCGCGGACTCCGTACCGAGGAAATACTGCGAGAGGAAAGCCGCCCCGAACAGAATCGCGAACGAGCCGAACAGATGGAAGAGCGCCCGATAGAGAGAGAGCGAGTAGCCGTAGCGGCCGCGGCCGTATCGACGGAAAGCACGACGGAGCGCGGCATCGTAGGCGCGCCGGCCGCGTACCCATTGCCCCTCCACCTGCGTGCGAAAGGGATAGACGACGTCCGGAAGAACAACGAGCGCATGATACACGCCGCGAGTAATACGTCCTTTCCGCATACCGTCAGTATATAACCCCGGGAGCGCCGCTCCCGGGGTTATGAATCGCGTACCGTTCCCTTACCGAGTGAT
>JAJXVW010000062.1 GCA_021781935.1 bacterium | reverse complement strand
GCAAAGGAATCCGCCGCGAAAATGCTTCGGGAAAGCGAGCGGGAAATCGCCCGCCTCTCGCTGCTTGGCGCCGAAAGGGTTTTGCAACACAAGAATGATTGACAACTACACCCGACTGCTCGAGGCGACCGCCGAACTCGAAGACGCGCAGGCTGCGGAAGAAGCGGTACGCAAGCTCATTGCGCACCTAAAAAGCGCCGGACGAATAAAAATGCTTCCGCAAATCGTGCGCGAATTTCGGAAGATCGCGGCTCGCCGCCGCGTCCTTCAGCCGAAGGTCGAGGTCGCGCGTGAGGAGGAGGCAGCCGCCACGCTCCGCGTAGCCGCCGTGCACGGCGTTGTCGTACGCCGTGCCGTCGTCAACCCCGCACTCATTTGCGGCTGGCGGGCGCGGAAAGGCAGCATGCTCATCGACCGTTCCGGGAAGAGCGCGCTCGTCGCCATTTACCGGAAAGTAACCGCGTAACGTATGCAGAATATCATCGAGAGGATCGAGCGGGAGATCGCCGCATGGACGCCGCAAGAAGGCACCGACGAGGTTGGCACCGTCCGCGCGACCGGCGACGGCATTGCCGAAATCGACGGGCTTTCAAAAGCCGTTCTATCGGAAGTGGTACTCTTCGATCCGGCCTTCGACCGGACGCTCTTCGAAGCGCTCGAAGATCCTGTGCCGATCTACGGCCTGATCCTTAATCTCGAGGAGGACGGCGTGCAGGCGGTGATACTCGGCGACCCCGCGAGGGTGCATGAGGGTATGCTCGCGCGCCGCCTGTCTGCCGAAGCTTCGGAGCAGAAGAAGCTCGGGCGCCTTCTCTCGATCCTCGTCGATGAGAACCTGATCGGCCGAGTCATAAGCCCGCTCGGCGACGCAGTTGATGGCAAGGGTCCGACTACTGCCCGCTCGCCGCGGCACATCGAACGCGAGGCGTACGGCGTCATCGACCGCGCGCCGGTAACCGTCCCGCTGCATACGGGGATCAAGGCGATCGATGCGATGATTCCGATCGGCCGCGGCCAACGGGAGCTTATCATCGGCGATCGAGGGACCGGCAAGACTAGTGTCGCCATCGATACTATCCTCGCGCAAAAGCTCGAGCCGGCCGCGACGCGCCCGGTCTGCATCTATGTCGCCATCGGCCAGAAAGAGTCGAAGACGGCACGGCTCGTTGCCGAACTCGAAGCGCGCGGGGCGATGGAATATACCGTTGTCGTTACCGCATCCGCGTCCAGTCCCGCAATACTGCAATTCCTAGCGCCGTTTGCCGGAGCGACTATCGGCGAATATTTCATGGAACAGGGCAAAGATGCGCTCGTCGTGTATGACGATCTTTCGAAACAGGCGGTCGCCTATCGTCAGTTGTCGCTCCTTCTGCGGCGCCCGCCAGGACGCGAAGCGTACCCCGGCGATATCTTCTACCTGCATTCGCGTCTCCTCGAACGTGCAGCGAAGCTCTCCGAAGCGAAAGGCGGCGGATCGCTGACCGCGCTTCCCATCATCGAGACGCAGGAAGGGGACGTCTCCGCATACATCCCGACGAACGTCATCTCGATCACCGACGGCCAGATCTATCTCGAGGCGAGTCTCTTTAACAAAGGACAGCGCCCGGCGATCAATGTCGGACTCTCGGTTTCTCGCGTGGGCAGCGCGGCGCAGACACGGGCGATGAAGAAGGTTTCCGGAAAGATAAAGCTGGAACTGGCGCAGTTCCGCGAGCTTGAGGCATTCCTGCAATTCTCCTCGGACCTCGATACGGAGACGAGAAACCGCATCGAGGCGGGCCGGCGCATGATCGCCCTCCTTGCCCAGGATAACGGAGCGCCCTTGCCCTTCGAGATGCAGGCGGCGATCATATTCGCCGCGACAAGCGGATACCTCGATACTTTCCCGCCTCTTGAAATGCGTACGGTCGAAGCGAAGCTGCAGGAATATCTTTCCCGAGAGGCCGATGACGTGCTCGCGCGTATCCGCGAATCGAAAGAGATCGATGCGGAGACGGAAAAGATGCTCCGCGAAAAGCTCGGACTGTTCGTTGCGCGCACTGCCGCATAACACCCCATGATTCTCAAGGATATAAAGACGAAGATACAGGCGACGGAGCGCACACATAAGGTGACGCGCGCGATGGAGGCCGTGTCTGCGGTAAAGATGCGCACGGCGCAGCGGACGGCAATGCAAGGCCGCCCGTATGCGCGAGCGGCGCTCTCGGTGCTCGCGCGCCTTTCAGGCAGCGCGGATTTCGCGCGGCATCCGCTTACGACCGTGCGCGAGGTCAAGAACGTAGCGCTCGTCATTCTTACGAGCGACAAGGGTCTTGCGGGCGCATTGAACGGCGGCGTGCTGCGCGCGGCGTCCGGAGCCGTCGCGGCATATCCGGTCGAAGCGGTCACCCTCTACGCATACGGCAAGAAAGGGGAAGAATACTTCGCCCGCCGCAATTACCGCATCATGCGGGCGTTCGAGAACAAGAAAGACCTTATAGAGCTTTCCGTCATGGAGGAACTCTCCGCGGAACTCACGCGCGAATTCGTGAACGGGAGATATGACGAAGTGCTTGTCGCGTACAGCAATTTCAAATCGACCTTCGAGCAGGTGCCCACGCTCCGGCGGCTTCTTCCGCTTACCGTCGCGGATGTCGAGCGGCTTGTCGAGGATATCGTGCCGGAAAAAGGAAGGTGGAGCGAGCTGCGCGCCTCCGCGACCTCGAGCGCGTATTCGGTCGAGCCGGACGATACCAGCGTGTTTGACCGCTTCGCTCCGAAGCTCGTCGGTATCTCGCTCTACCACATGCTGCTCGAAGCGAAGGCGTCCGAACATTCGGCGCGCATGGTAGCCATGAAGAACGCGAGCGAACGGTCAAAAGAGGTCGTGCATGATCTTAACCGCCTTTTCAACAAGACGCGCCAGGCGGCGATCACGCGCGAAGTCTCCGAGATCATCGCCGGTCGGGAGGCATTAGCGGCATAAT
>JAJXVW010000061.1 GCA_021781935.1 bacterium | reverse complement strand
AGCGAGTGGGTAAGAATGGGAGGATTATCCGCATCTACAAGCTGCGTACCATGCTCTATGACGATAAAGGAGATCCGGAACTGCGCGCAAAGAACCGGATCACGGCTCTCGGACGATTCCTGCGCAAGACGCGGATCGATGAACTGCCGCAGCTCTATAACGTGCTTACCGGCGATCTGTCCTTCATAGGACCGCGCCCTGAACTTCCGGCGATCGCACTCACGTATGAGCAGGAGATCCCGTTCTATCATCTCCGTCATCTCATCCCTCCCGGTCTTTCCGGGTGGGCCCAGATACATGATTTCGATGCGCCGAAGGGCGGTGCGGACATTGAGCGCACGCGCCGGAAGCTGTCTTACGACCTGTACTATCTGAAGCATCGTTCGTTCGGTCTTGACCTCGCGATCGCGCTCAAGACGCTCCGCGCGCTCCTCGCGTTCTCCGGAAAGTGATATGCGGATACTTGTTACGGGCGGCGCGGGGTTCATCGGTTCATACGTAGTTCGCGAGCTCCACGCACATACGCACGAGGTGACGGTCTATGACTCGCTCCTCTCCGGCGTGCGCGAGAACGTGCCGCACGGCGTGCCGCTCATCACGGCGGACATTCGCGATACGGCGGCGCTCCGGGAAGCCGCGGCGGGTGCGGACGCGTTCGTACATCTGGCGGCGCTCGTCTCGGTGCCGGAGAGCGTCGCGCACCCGGAAGAGACCTACGCGGTGAACGTGGAAGGCACGCGCGGCGTATTCGGGCTCGCGCGCGAGCGCGGCGCGCGTCTCGTGTACGCGTCTTCCGCGGCGGTCTACGGCGACCTCCCCGGACTCCCGAAGCGCGAAGACTCGCCGCTTGCGCCGCAGTCTCCCTACGCGGCATCGAAGGTCGAGAACGAACGGGATGCGGCAGACGAGCCGCGCTTCATGGGCCTGCGGTTCTTCAACGTATACGGCGAGGGCCAGCGCGCGGATCATCCGTATGCCTCGGTCATCCCGCGCTTCATCGCTGCCGCGAAGCGCGGGAAGCCGCTTCCGCTCACCGGAGACGGGACGGCGACGCGCGATTTCGTGCACGTGCGGGATGTGGCGCGCGCGGTACGGCTTTCGCTCGAGCGTGAGGCCGCCGGGATCTGTAATATCGCGTCGGGCAAGGAGGCGCCGCTTACGGAGCTCATCGAGCTCATCCGCGCGCAGGTGCCGGTCGAAGTGGAACGGCTTCCGGCGCGAGAAGGGGATATACTGCACAGCGTAGCCGATATCACGCGCGCGAAGACGGTTCTCGGCTGGGAACCGACGGTGCGACTCGACGACGGCATAGCAGAATTCTTCGCATGATCATCGACGGTAAGGCGATCTCCGCTGAAGTGCTCGCGCGCGCAAAAGCGCGCGCGGCGAATTTGCCGCACCCTCCGAAAGTCGTCGCGATCGTCGCGAACGAAACGGCGGCTACGCGTTCGTACCTTTCGATAAAGGCGTCCCGCGCCGCTCATGCCGGATGCGTACTCACGCTCGTGCGCGTACCGGAGACCGCCGATACGGAGACGGTACGCGCCGCAGCGGCGGACGCGCGCGCTGATGCGGTCATCATCCAGCTCCCGCTGCCCGCTTCGGTGAACGTGCAGGCCGCATGCGATGCCATCCCGGAAGACAAGGACGCCGACGTCCTCGGGAGCGCGGCGCGCGCGGCATTCATGCGCGGCGATACGGACGCGCTCCTGCCGCCGGTTGTAAGCGCTATCGCGGAAATCCTTGCGCGAGCCGGAATCGAGGTCGAAAGGAAGCGGACGGTCGTCATCGGATCCGGGTACCTGGTTGGTGCGCCGAGCGCCGCGTGGCTCGCGCAAAACGGCGCCCAAGTAACGACCATCAATCAGAAATCCGGCGACCTCGCGGGTGCGCTTTCCGGCGCGGATATCGTTATCTCCGGCGCGGGATCGCCGCACTTGGTAAAGCCGGAGATGCTGAAGAAAGGAGTGGTGCTTATCGATGCCGGCACCTCCGAGAGCGGAGGGGCGCTCGCGGGCGATGCCGACCCCGCATGCGCTTCCGTCGCCTCCGTTTTCACGCCGGTGCCGGGCGGCGTGGGGCCGATAGCGGTCGCGAAGCTCTTTGAGAATGCTACGATTCTTGCAGAACGCAAGCTTTCCTTTTAGCGGTAGATTTCCTATACTCTCCCCATCATGACTCGCTACCGGGTGTTCGCCCTCATAGCCCTCATCGCGGGCGTTTTGCTTGCCTATTTCGTCTGGTCGACGCAGGCGAATCCTGAAAGCGCCTACCAATTCAAGCTCGGACTTGACCTCGCCGGAGGCACCGAACTCGTCTATAAGGCGGATATGGCGAGCACTTCGCCTTCGCAGCGTTCAGGGGCGCTCTCCGCGCTCCAGGGCGTCATCGAACGCCGCGTCAACTTGTTCGGCGTCGCTGAGCCCTTGGTGCAGACGGAACAGGCCTCCGCGCTTTCCGGAACGACCGAAGATCGGCTCATCGTCGACCTCCCGGGCGTGACCAACATACAGGCGGCGGTGGCGGCGCTCGGCAAGACGCCGACGCTCGATTTCGAACTCGCGACGACGACGACCGTCGGTACCACGACCCAAACGGTCTACCAGCCGACCGGCCTTACGGGCCGCTATCTGACAGGCGCGACGCTCGGCTTCGGCAGCGGCGCGACCCAGGGTCTTGCGACGCCCGAGGTGCTTCTTCAGTTCAATAGCGCCGGCGCGAAGCTCTTCGAGCGGATCACGAAGGATAATGTCGGCCGCACGCTCGCGATCTTCCTCGACGGCCAGCCGATATCGACGCCGGTCATCCAGGAGGCGATCCCGGGCGGCAATGCGAGCATCACGGGCAACTTCACCGCGCAGCAGGCGAAGAGCCTCGTGCAGAACCTGAACTTCGGCGCGCTCCCGGTTCCCATTTCGCTCGAGAGTTCGTCGTCGGTGGGCCCGACCCTCGGCGCGGCTGCCATCCAGGCGGGCGTTATCGCAGGCATCATCGGCTTCGCACTCGTTGCGCTCTTCATGATCGTCTGGTACCGCCTCGCGGGACTCGTCGCCGTCGTCGCACTCGCCGAGTACCTCG
>JAJXVW010000010.1 GCA_021781935.1 bacterium | reverse complement strand
CCTACGGGCCGGGGCTCGACCTGCGCGGCATTCAATACATTGAGGCTCACGCGACTTCGACGCAGCTCGGCGCGATGCTCCAAAACCGCGCGCGCATCCTGGCTCAGGAAGTCGCTTCGACGAGCGGAGCGGCGGATCAATTGATACTCCAGAACCAGAATCGGACGCGGCTCGCGGCCTACTCGATTGTCGCCTCATCCGGACTCCTCGGAACAGCGGGTACGCAAGCCGTTCAGATTGCGCGTCAGATCGACGACACGGTTCCCGCAACGGCGAACGCAGAAGCGGCTATCGATTCGCGCAGCTTCCTCTACCACTGGTTCTTCGGAGGCGACTACGTAAATGCACGGCTGATCGCAGCGCAGGTGGAGCAGAACCAGGCTCGCATACAGCAATTGACGCAGCTCGTGAATGCAAGCACGACATCGCCCGCGGTACGCAGCCAGCTTGCCGCGCAGATCTCGCTCATGCAGCAGGAACAGAACCGCCTGCAGCAGGTGGCGGATCAGGAGGCGAATCGTTGGGGTCTCTTCAGCTGGATCTAACGCCGGCCGGAATTCCGCTACGCGCGAGCGGCGTCGCATTTCCGTCACGGGATACGTCGAGAGGCCGCCTCAAAGCCTTGTTATTTCAAAGCAAGGCTCTAAAATGAGGCGAACCTCATGAGCGGAACTCAGCATGATCGCCCGAGGGGCGCGCGAATGTCGAGGCGCGATGCACTGCACGTCGGCGCGCTCCTGGCGGTAGCGGCGGTGGTCATCTACCTGCTTGCCTTCGCAGACCTTTTCCCGATACGGTACGAACGCGCCGTAGCGGATAGTCCCGCACCGCCTGCATGGCCGGCAATGCTCGATCGCGCAGCGTACAACGCAAAGATGCTGTATCTCGCTCACTATACGGCTCCCCGCGCGGGAACGTCGACCGCTTCCTCGACGCGCGTATCGTTCCCGGTCGCGACGGCAACGACGAGCGTCTCGGTCCCCGGCGATCTCTGGCCGAAAGCGGCCGTCTATCCCGAAGGCGGAGCGATACTGCCGTTCCATCGCATCGTTGCCTACTACGGGAACTTTTACTCGAAGCAAATGGGCGTCCTCGGCGAATATCCGCGTGAACAGGTGCTTGCCATGCTGGCATCCACTTCCGCGATGTGGGCGAAGGCGGATCCGAACACGCCGACTATCCCTGCTATCCAGTACATCGCGGTGGTTGCGCAAGGGCAGCCGGGTCCGGACGGCATGTGGCGCGCGCGCATGCCGGACGATCAGATACAAAAGGCGCTTGACATGGCGAACGAGGTCCACGGGCTACTCATCCTGGACGTACAGGTGGGGAAGAGCACGCTCCAGAAGGAGCTGCCGCTCCTCACGAAGTGGCTCCAGCTTCCGAATGTCGAACTGGCGATCGATCCGGAGTTCTCGATGAAATTCGGGAACGCGCCTGGAACCGTCATCGGCACCTTTGATGCGGCCGATGTCAACTACGCCGCTTCATTCCTGGCCGGGATTGTGAACGCGAATCACCTCGCGCCGAAGGTCCTTATCGTCCATCGCTTTACGTACGACATGGTGACGAACACGCAGGATATACGTCCGCTGCCGCAAGTCGAGATCGTCATGGACATGGACGGATGGGGACAACCGGCGCGCAAGTTCAACACGTACTACCACGTAATCGCGCCGTACCCGGTCCAGTTCACCGGCATGAAGCTTTTCTATAAGGCTGACCTCAAGCCCCCTTCGACACGTCTTCTCACTACCGGCGAGGTGCTCGGCTTAACGCCTGCTCCCATTTACATCCAGTACCAATAGCGGCACCTCCCGAGGAACGAAGCTACGCATTCCAGCCCGAGACCGCGAGGTTTACGCGAACGCCCGAAAACGAGACGCCCTCGTCAATCAGTTTTTTGCGCTTCTCCGAGACGCCGCTGAATGCGTATCCCACGAGCGAACCGTCATGGCCCACGACGCGGTGGCAAGGCACGAGCTGCGGTTCCGTGTTCGTGCGCATGAAATGACCGACGGCACGAGCCGCGCGCGGCAATCCTGCGAGGCGGGCGACTTGCCCGTAGGTGGCAACGGTACCGCACGGTATCCCGGCAACGACGGCGCGCACGCGCGCCCCAAAATCGTCTTTCTTTCGCCGCATGCGATAACTATATACCGGTAACCCGAGTTCCGAAAACGGGCAGCCTCTCATGGAGGCTGCCCGTACCCGTCGTTACGACGGCACCTGTTTCGTAAGCCAGCGAGCGATTTCTTCGCGTCGTTGCGGTGCCGGCAGGTTCCTTCCCGCCTTCCAATTCTCAAAGTGTCCGATATCGAACGATAGCGGTGCTGCTGCGAGCGGGGTCCCTGCCGGAACGCTGCGCGCGACGTCAATGAATTCTGCCTCGGTCATGCTCCACCCTTTCCTTCGTTCCGCCTCCTCACAACCTACGGTACAAGCGCATAAGTTTCAACAGGCCTCCCGTCCCGCGTCATGCTATGATTCCGAGGTATGAATAACGGCAACAACCCTCTTTTTCTCGCAGGCTCGGTGATACTTGCGGGAATCTTGATAGCGGGCGCAGTCATCTGGAACGGCCAGCATCCGGCGAATCCCTCGGCCCCCGGGACGCAGGGAAGCGGTGCTGCGCCTTCCGTAAATATCGCTGATGTGAATACGTCGAATAGCCCGTTCATCGGCCAGCCGAATGCTCCGGTGACAATCGCTTTCTGGAGCGATTTCCAGTGTCCGTTCTGCAAGATGTTTGAAACACAGACGCTTCCGCAGGTCGTACAGGATTATGTGAACCAGGGAAAGGTGAAGGTCGTGTTCATGGACTTCCCGTTCCTCGGACCTGATTCCATGACGGATGCCGAGTATGCTCGGGCAGTCTGGAGTCTCTATCCGAATCTCTACTATAAGTGGCGCACCGCGCTCTTCAACAGCCAGCCGCAGGAAAATAGTCTCGGTGCCGCGGCGAATATCTCGTTCCTCAAGACGACGACGCTATCGGTTTCCGGACTTGATTGGACGAATATTACTGCTGCCGTGCAGGCAAACCAGTCAACGTACGACGCGGCAATAAACGCCGATAAGAGCGAGGGTACGAAGGAGGGCGTAAACGCGACCCCGTCATTCATTATCGGTACGCAGCTTATCGCGGGTGCGCAGCCGTACTCCGTCTTCCAGCAGGCGATCGCGGCGCAGCTTGGCAAGTAGGCCGGGAATACCGCGGACGAGTCAGGCACGGCCCGCCTTCGGCGGGCCGTGCCGTATTATGGTGGTATGCGTATCATCGAATTGGGCCACGTCGTGCTCTACGTAAGCGACTTGGAACGGATGGCTGATTTCTACGGCAAAACGCTCGGATTTACGGAAATTGTCCGGGCATGGCCGACGGCGCTCTTTTCGGGCGGTCGGACCCACCACGAGCTGCTCCTTATCGAGGTGGGCGGCGATCCGCGGCCCGCTGCCCGGCTGCACGAGATGCGTCCGGGCCTCTATCACATCGGGTTTAAGATCGGGGATGGTCCGGACGCCGCGCGCGCGGCGTACGCCGAACTACGATCGAAGAACGTCCCGATAGTCGGTACGGCAGATCATACCGTGACGCACAGCATATACATTCTTGACCCGGACGGGAACGAGCTCGAGCTGTACGCGGATGTGCGCGACGATTGGAACGTGGATCCAGCGGCGATCATGTCACCCTTGAAGCCGCTGCGTTTCTGAGCTATAATGGAGCGATGATCGTGCTCGCATATGCATTTGCCGCGTTTGTAGCGACGTTTATCGGCGGCAGCTTCGCGTTGCGATTTCGAGACAAGCTCCACCTTATACTCGGATTCTCGGCGGGCGCCGTCGCGGGCGTCGCACTCTTCGATCTCCTTCCCGAAGCGATCGGGCTTTCCACCCCATACCACGCGCCGCAGACGATCGCGCTCTTCATCGCGTTTGGCTTGTTCGGCTACCTCATTCTCGACCGGTTTATTTTGCTTCATACTCACGACGACGAGACGCACGTGGAGCACACGCATGCCGCGCGCGGCGCATTCGGGGCGCTCACGCTCTCTCTCCACAGCTTCCTGGACGGCGTCGCAATCGGCGTCGGTTTCCAGGCGTCATCGGCGGTCGGTCTCATCGTAACCGCAGCCGTGCTCACGCATGATTTTTCCGACGGCATAAATACCGTCAATCTGGTCCTGCGCAATCATGGTTCCTGGAAGGTGGCATCACGCTGGCTCTTCGTAGATGCGCTCGCTCCGGTCGTGGGCGCCGCGTCCACGCTTTTGTTCGAGATCCCGAGTTCCGACATCGGGCTTGTGCTCGCGGTATTCGTCGGCAGCTTTCTTTACCTCTCCGCAAGCGACCTCATTCCCGAGAGCCACCACCGGCATCCGCGCATGCTGACTACCGTCCTCACGCTCGCCGGTGCGGGCGTGCTCTACCTCGTCGTCCAGCTTGCTGCCTGACGGGCGTTATGCACAGCGCGCCTCCTCGGAGCGCGGTATAGTGCAATGGTATGGAACTCAAGACAATTCACGTATCTGACGGAACTGAAATGCAGGTGCATGTGGCGCGTCCGAGCGGGACGCCGCGCGCCGGCATCATCGTTATACAGGAGGCGTTCGGCGTAACTGATTACATCGAGCGCATGGCGGCCCGGTTTGCGGCTGCGGGGTACCTCGCGGTCGCGCCCGAAGTCTTCCATCGCTCCGCGCAGCCGGGAACCGCACTCTCCTACGATGATTTCGAACCGGTAAAGCCGCATATGGCGGCGCTCAGCATCGAGGGGCAGGAGGCGGATTTGAAGGCCGCTTACGACTTCCTCGTTTCCGAAGGCATACCGGATGCGAAGGTTGCGGCGCTCGGGTTTTGCATGGGCGGTCGCGCAAGCTTCCTGGCAAACGCAACGCTCCCGCTCGCTTGCGCCGTCTCGTTCTACGGGGGAGGAATCGCCGATCAGTTGATCGACCGCGCGGGGAAGCTCTCCGGCCCGCAGGTGCTCCTCTGGGGCGGGAAGGATGCGCACATCCTCCCCGCGAACACGCGAGCAGTCGCGGATGCGCTTATCGCGGCGGGTAAGCCGTTCGTAGACGTCACCTTTTCCGAAGCGGGTCATGCATTCGCGCGCGACGTGGGGGACCACTACCACGAGGCGTCAGCGCGCGAAGCCTGGGCGCTCGTCGATTCATTCTTGACGGAGCACCTCTCCTGACGCCGCGCCATCCCTGGCGGTCACAGGAGACGGCTCTTCGGACGTGGTAGCATGTGTGCGTATGAAGCTGTTTTTCCATTGGCTCGTGTCGGCGATCGCTATTGGGGTAGCCGCGTATCTCATTCCTGGCGTTTCCGTTACCGTCTTCGGGGCGTTCATCATGGCGATCGTGCTCGGTGCACTCAATCTTCTCGTCCGTCCGCTCCTCTTCCTGTTCACACTCCCGATTACGATTCTCACGCTCGGTCTCTTCACGCTGGTCATCAACGGGCTCCTCGTCTGGTGTGCGGCGGCAGTCGTTCCCGGCTTTACCGTTCCAGGGTTCTGGACCGCATTCTTCTTTGCGATCGTACTCTCGATCGTGAACGGGGTATTTAACCTGTGGCGCGCGGCCTGATATGGACGCCGAACTGCGGGCGAAACTGGAGGAGATCGAGCAGAAGGTAGATGCTGCCTACCGGGCCGCGCATCGGGCGCAGCAGTATCTCTTTTGGACCGGGGTCATTACGGTCGTTCTTTTCGTCGTGCCGCTCATCGGGCTCGCGTTCACGATTCCCTACTTCCTGAATAACACCGTCGGCGCGTATTCATCGCTCATGAACAATCAGCCGCTTACGCAAACGCAGCGGGCGCAGGGAACGCAAAGCCTGGAGCTGCTCAAAACGCTCGGTCTCTAAGCAATCGCCCGTTTCCGCAGCAGATTCCACGCGAGCGGTACGAAGGAAAGCAGGATGACGCACAAGGAAAGCGGAAGCACGTAGTGCTCGCTGCCGGGGAGCGCGGACCCCAGGAAGTAACCGAGCGAGATGAGCGCGGATGTCCAGAGGAGGCCCCCTATCGCGTTATACGAAAGAAAACGTCCGTAGCGCATCTTCCCAATGCCGGCCATGATTGGCGTTATGGTGCGTACGATCGGAACGAAACGCGCGAGCACGATGGCTCGACCGCCGTACCGCGCATAAAACGCCTTCGTGCGCGCGACATAGGATCGTTTAAAGAAGAGGGACTCCTCGCGTCTGAAGAAATTGACCCCGACATTCCGCCCGAACCAGTAGCCGATTGAATCTCCGGCGATGGCGGCCGATACCGCGAGGCCGAGAAGGAGCGGGTAGGAGAGATAGCCGCTCCCGGCGACGAGTCCCGCCGCGAAGAGCAGCGAGTCGCCCGGGAGGAAGATGCCGATCAGAAGCCCGGACTCCGCGAAGACGAACACGATAAGGCCGAGATAACCGCCCGCCTGGATGATCGCAAGCGGATCAAACTTAAGGCACGCGTACAGGAACTGGCTCATGCGGATTCAGTGTAGCAGCAAACGCGCGCCGCAAAGCGTCGCGCGTGGATTGCGAGCCTCGACCCGCGGTTTGTTGCTACAATCCTAAGCATGGAACGGGTTCCGGCGGCGCTATCGACTCCCGAGGACGAGATTGCGTATTTGCGCGCACAAATCGAGCAAAAAGAAGCGCAACTTGCCGCACGCGATCGAACGGCCGTGAGCGTCGAGGACCGCGCGCGGATCATCGATGAGCGCGTCGCGGCCCACCATGCCGCCGCACCGGAAATTCTCGATTCACGCTACGCGATGAGCGAGCCTGCACAGCTCGACACGGCGGCGCGCATCATGGAGTCGCTCCACATAGGCGGTGATGAGGTCGCGCTCCGAGACCTGATCCGCGTCATGGAACAAAAGGGAGTAAAGAATGCGCTTTCGGTCATCGAACGCCTGAACAATCCGAAGCTCGGCGATGATTTTCACCGCTTCCTGGTGCGGTATCTCGCGGCCGGTCTTCCGCTGACGGGCATCGAGCGCGCGTCTCCGCGTTTCCGGGCGCTCAATATGACGCTCTATGAGATCGCGCTTCCTGAGCCCGACCGGGAGGAGCCCGGAGCGCGACAGAAGACCCTGAAGGAGCTCGTGTCGGCGATGGAACAGTTTTACGCGGGTCTGCTCGCGGTCGAGCGGGCTTCGACCGGCGAGCCCGCCTACTTCGCGCTCGAGCTTGCCGTGCCCGCGGAAAGCGCCGAGCTCGAGTTCTACGCTGCCGTCCCGAACAGCAAGCGGGATCTCTTCGAAAAACAGCTGCTTGCCGTATTTCCCACCGCGCACCTCGTTCCGCAGCCGGACGACTACAACATATTCACCGAGGACGGCGTGTTTGCGGGAGCCGTCGCGCATCTGGCGGAAAACCCGGCGCTCCCTCTTAAGGATTATACGGACTTCGATTATGACCCATTGAATGCGATTACGAACGCCTTCGCGAAGATCGAGCACGCGGGCGAAGGCGCAGCGCTCCAGATCATCGTCGAACCGCGTTCCCAGCGCCACGTTACGCACTATGCGAAAATCCTTCAGGCCCTGCGCAAAGGAGAGCATCATCGGTCGGCATTTTCGACGCCGGAGACGGTCGCTGGCGAGGTGCTGCGAGATTTCGGACGAACGATTTTTTCGAGCAAACCCAAAGACGAACAGAAGGCAAAGGAGGCCGAAACGCGGCAAATCGAGGCGAACAAGACCTACGCGGAGCAGGTGGAGAAAAAGATAACGACGCCCATCGTCGGCGTCACGTTGCGCCTCGCGGTTTCCTCCAAGGATTCCGGAAAAGCGGAGCAGGTGCTGGGCGATCTCGAGGCTTCTTTCAACCAGTTCGCCAATACGGCGGGGAACCGGCTCGTCTTCGATAGGATACCCGCGCGCCGAGCATCGAGCGTGCTCGAGGATTTTTCATTCCGGGTGCCCGATGCCCGCGCACTCCCGCTCTCGCTTCGCGAACTGACGGGCATGTATCACTTCCCGCCGCAGGGAATGACCTCCTCGCCGCATCTGAAACAGTCGCGTACCACGCATGCGCCGGCGCCGCTCACTCTTCCGAAGCAGGGAGTGCTGCTCGGCTATAATGAATTTCGCGGTGTGCGCACGGATGCGCGCCTTGCGCCCGAGGATCGCCTCCGACACGTCTACGCGATCGGCCAGACCGGTGCCGGGAAGACCGGACTCCTGAAGGGAATGATCGTTCAGGACATCCAGGCGGGCGATGGCTGCTGCTTTATCGATCCGCACGGGAACGACATCTACGATGTGCTTGCGGCGGTTCCGCCAGAGCGTTACGAAGACGTGATTTATTTCGATCCGGCGAACCTCGCGCGACCGTTCGGCCTTAACTTTCTCGAGTACGATCTTTCGCGGCCGGAACAAAAGACGTTCATCGTGAACGAGCTTCTGATGATCTTCCGGCGCCTCTACGGCGACGTGCCCGAGTCCATGGGGCCGGCATTTGAACAGTATTTCCGCAACGCGGCGCTGCTCGTCATGGAGGATCCGGCGTCGGGGTCGACCATGCTCGATATCGCGCGCGTCCTCTCAAACGGAGAATTCCGCCGGCTGAAGCTCTCGCGTTCCATGAACCCGATCGTCAATCAGTTCTGGACCGAGATCGCTACCAAGGCCGGCGGGGAGGCCGCGCTCGAAAATATCGTGCCGTACATCACGAACAAGTTCGACGACTTCATCGCAAACGATTTCATACGGCCGATCGTGGGGCAGCAGGAATCCTCCTTTAATTTCCGCGATATCATCGACCGCAAGAAGATACTGCTCATCAATCTTTCGAAGGGCCGCTTGGGCGAACGCAACGCGAACCTCCTCGGGCTTATCGTCGTCGGGAAGCTTTTCATGGCGGCGCTCTCACGCGCGGATTCGCCCGGTACGTCCTTCGCACCGTTCTACCTCTACATCGATGAATTCCAGAACATCACTACCGATTCGATTCCGGGCATCCTCTCCGAAGCTCGTAAGTACCGGCTCTCGCTGACGATGGCGCACCAGTTCCTCGGGCAGCTCGATGACCAGGTGCGCGATGCCGTGTTCGGCAACGTAGGCAACATGGCCGTTTTCCGCGTTGGCGAAGAGGACGCGGAATTCTTCGAAAAGCAATTCGCACCAGCCTTCGAAGCCTCTGATTTCGTGAATCTTGAGAATCGCAGCGCGCTTGTGCGGCTTCTCGCGCAGGGTCTTCCGCAGAAGCCGTTCGATATCCGCACCGCTGACCTGCCTCCGGGCAACCGCGCGCAAGTGGAAGATCTTGTCCAGCTTTCATCGCTCACGTACGGGCGTGACCGTGCTAGCGTTGAGAATATGATTCGTGAGCGCTATATCACGCACGCACACGTATGAAGCGTAACGGCATAGACGTTCCTCAGCAGCGGGGCGAAAGTCCGAGGCCGGCGCGCGGGCCGAACAGAGGTTGGGATATGATGCGCGCTACCGCTGAGGACGCCGAACTGGTCGCGACAAGCGAGGAAGAGCATTCTCCGGCGCCCTATCACGCATCGCCGGATGAAGAGCAAGCGCAAGTGGGTAGCAGCGAAGCCGACGTTTCGTCGGACGCGTCAGTCAAGGACGCGATGAGTCTGTCTCCCGGCAAGGAGCGGGCGCGGACGGATGCCGCGAGCAAAACTATCGAAGAAGACGAAGGCGATGCGCCCACAACCATAGATGAGTTCAGGACGCAGACGAGGGAGATCTACGAGGAGCTTGTGACGCAGGTACGCGCACTCGGCTTAGAGGAGTCGAGACTGCCGGTGTGGGGCGAGATCCGATCCACCTACGAGCGCATGCAGGAAGATATGGATGCCCTTGAGCGTGCGACGGATCCGAGTGAGCAGGCCGCCTTCGAAGCGCGGCTTACCGCCGCGCAGGATAGTCTCGCGCGCGCGCTTGCGGAGCGCGCCGGGGAGGAGGCCGAGTCGCTTGCGAACGGTGCTGAGCCGGCGAGAGCCGACGCCGAACCGGGAGAGCCTCTGAAGCCTGACGCGGGTACGCCGCCAGCCGAGGAGCCGGGAACCCCGCAGGTCTGGGACAGCGCGCGGCACACGGGCAGCGGCCCCGAATACCAGACGAACAAAGAGTGGCGAACGAAGCTTGCGGATCTTATCGAAAGCGCTCGAAAGGGCGGAGTGCTCGTGAAGGAGAAAACGTCTGCAGCGTACGAGCATTCCGCCGAATTTTTGTCGACGCGAAATAAGCAGCTCTCCGCAAGCATGCGGAATCTGTATGCGGGATTCAAGCGCGATCTCGGTGCGGTTCGCAGCGGAGCTAGATTCGTTTACGAGAATCCGGCATGGACTGCCGGGCGCGGTGTTCGCCTCGCGTACGAGGGAACGAAGGGGTCATTGCGCTATGCCGGCTATTTCCTTAGGCGTGATATCGAGATGTCGGAAAAGGGCGCCCGGCTCCTTGCTGACTTCAAGCGTCTCACGGAGCGGTACAACGGACTCGATATGCGGCATAAGGTGTATCTTTCGACCGCGCTCGCGCTTGGAACAGGCGTAACGAGCGGCGTCATTGCCTCTGCCCTTGTAGGAGCTACGTTCACGCAGCGCGCGCTCGGTACGTCCGGATTTTTCATAAATCGTGCGAGAGGGCTCGATGCGAAGATTGAAGCGAAGATTGAAGCGGAGAAACACTGGCTGCTTTCGAAGGATAGCGCGGCATGGAAGAGGCACGCCTATGTCGGTGCGGTTGCCGGTGCGCTTACTGCGGCGTACACCGGTGCGACGCTCGGCGGCTCCCTGGCGTTCTCGCACTATCTCCACGAGTGGCTTTATGGCGCGGATCATGCTCCCGCGACGCCGAGCCATTCAACCGCGTCTACGCCGGAAGTGCCAAAGACGGACGCGCCGAACGCGCCGCTATCCCATGCAGAGCCTGCCGGCTCTGCCGCTCACGGGTCGCTCACGCCTGCCGAGGTGCGCGCTTCAGGCGCGGAGAGCGCGCCATTTCATGCGCCGCATCCTGCAGCGCCGCTACAGCCCGTCCGCGCCGAAGATGTCGTGAAGCCCGTCTCAGCGTCGGAGCATCTCAATGCGTCGGGAACAACGCTCCATGCGGACCATGCGACTGTTTCCGGCGATGCGCCGGAACTGCCGCATACCGCGCCATCGCTCGCGACGGAAGCGTTCAAGGGTCATGGGTACGAATACATGCTGAAGCACGGCATGTGGGAACAGCTACGTCACGCGGGGCTGAAAGCGGAGGACTATTTCAAGTCGGGGGTGCCTGCGGATAAGCAGTCGGATCTCTATATGCTCCTCACTGCGAAGCAAGGGGATATCGACCGTGTGGTCGACCAGATCGCCCGCAACCATCATTTCGTGCTTCAGAACGAGGGAAGCGTCACCATCGACCCGACCGCACACATGACGTTTGATACGCACGGAAACATCGAGCTGAACGGGCATGCTGCGGCACCGCTTACTGCGCACGTGACGCCTCCGCTCCATCACCCCGAAGGTCACGCCCCTGCGACGATCGCTCCGCATCCGCACGACGCACTCGCGCAGGAGCTGTCGCCGGCCGATAGGCTGAATCACTCGGAGCGTATGGCGTTCGAGAAAGGCCCTGCGGAGATGCGCGCATGGCTCAGGTCCATCGGGTTCCATGCGCATCATGCGGCGACTGCTCCGCGTGCGAGCGGGGCGGCGCATGCTTCTGGAGCGCCTACCGCGCACGAAGGCGCGCAGGCGGGGCATCCGCTCGCGCATCCGGAACGCCTCGAGGCCGGAAAATACCTGACCGTGGATGTTGCGAACGCGCATCGCTATGTCTCCGCGGACGGACACGACGTCGTCTACGGCGGCACCAGCGAGGAGCGCGCCGCGCTTGCGTTCGACTGGGTGACGAAGGACCATCGCGCGGTCGTCTATTTTGATAAGACCATCCGCGGTTTCTTCCGTACCCATCATCAGCTTATGCGCGCAGAATGGATCAATAGGCAGGGCACGACGGTTACGCCGTTCGGCCCTGGCGCGCCGATCCAAGTAAATCAGCCCTCAATCGCTCCAGTGCTCCAAGAGGGCGCGAAAATTCCGCATGCGCCATCCGTGGACGATCTTCAACGCGAACTTCCGGACTCCTTCTAGCGGCGTGCTACCATCCGTACTATATGCAACCAGATGACATGAAGCAGCAGGTGGCTGCCGATCTCGGAATAAGCGAACTATCCGCCGAGGAACAGGACAAGCTGATCGCCCAGTTCGGCGAGGTGGCCCTCAAGGCGGCTACGATCGCCGTGCTTGAGAAGCTCACACCCGGGAAGCGCGAAGAATTTGCGAAGCTCGCCGAAGGCGGAAATGCCCAGTTAGTCCAAGAGTTTCTTGATCGTGAGGTTCCCGATCATGAGCGGCTCGCGAAAGATGCCGTTCAAAGGGAGGTCGAGAGTTTTCGTTCCTTCCAGAATTCTCAGGCATAATCCTACTCATCCTCGCTTCGAGGGGTATACTAGCAACATATGCAACCGACACAGACAGGAATCGCCGTCGCGCTCGCCTTAGCGGTCATCGCGATATTTTTCATCTTCCCCGGGCTTTGGCCGTTTGGCGGCACAAGCCCGGCCGCAGGTGCGGCCACGACGACCGCGGCGACTACCACCATGATGGCCACGACTACCGAACAATCAGCCAGCTCAACCACTCCTCTTCCTATGAACTTGACCGCACAACCGACCAGCACGCTTCAGGTGACCGATGAAACGGTGGGCACCGGGGCTACCGCCGTGAAGGGCGATACGGTGACCGTCGCGTACGTGGGGGCTCTCACCGACGGCACGGTATTCGATGCTTCCGCGGATCACCCGCAGACGAAAAATGGATTCACCTTCACGCTAGGTGCGGGTCAAGTGATACCGGGTTGGGATCAGGGCGTTGCCGGTATGAAGGTCGGCGGCGTTCGTAAGCTCGTTATTCCGCCCTCCATGGGCTACGGCGCACAGGGGGCGGGCAACGTCATTCCGCCGAATGCCACCTTGGTATTCCAGGTACAGCTTCTGAACGTGCAGAAGCCGTAGGGCATTTCTCAAACAAAAAACGGTCCGAGGTAGGCCTCGGACCGTTTCGTGATATCGACCAACCGTACTTTAATAATGGCCGGTCGATGATGATGTTGTACTGTCCGGCATGCGGGACCGGAAGGGCGGCGCGCTCAATCGGCCCGACTGTAGCACGCTATCATCCATGGGTATCAAGTGCTGGGTCTGGATCTGGTCGATGTAGTTAGCCCGTCGACCCGTGAAGTCCGGCATCCGCTTTTTAAGGTACGAGGCAGGCTCGTTCTTCTTGTTCGAAGAGGCGACGAATGCGGCGACCACATGGAGCCGATAGAAGATGCGATTATGATCGTACTTCTCGTCGTCCCGCATGGTCGTCTCGACCATCTGGGCCATGTCGTACACCGTCCCATAGCTGTAGCTCAGGGCGCCGTTCACCAGGTAGCCCAATCCGTAGACGGCTGCGCTATACCCGGCAGCCGGACCTGCCATCCCACCCGTATAGAAGAGGCCCTGCGTCGCTCCGCCGGCCGCACCTGCGACTGCGCCAGCAAAACCGTCGGTTACCATAGCTTCGAATGGGCTCGATAACTGCCCCATGAGGACCAGATGATCGTGAGCGGCGACGCCTTGCACAGCAAGGTATTCGCTGTAGGTGAGAGGGCTATTGTCCGTTCGGTAGATAATCAGCATGGACATCGGATCCGAACCGAGGCCGTTGAACGGTCCCCGCACGGTCCCGCAGGCGGACAGCACAAGTAGCGCGAGTCCGAGGAGTATCCCTCGGAACATCATCGATTTCATCAGAGGTCTCCTTTGGTTTCGGCTCGCATGAGCCGGAATTGCCCCGACATAAACGTACGCTTTTTATGACGATTGTCAAATAGCGCCATTCCCGCTATTCTCAAGCGAATGAGCGCGCTCTCCTTCGATATCGTGACCCGCACGCGCGGCGACGCCGCGCGTGCGGGTGTACTTCATACGCCTCACGGGAATATCCATACCCCTGGATTCGCGCCCGTCGGGACCAAGGCCTCCGTGAAGGGGGTTCTTCCGGGCGCGCTCAAGGACCTTGGTGCGGAGGTCGTGCTCGCGAACACTTACCATCTCTATCTTGCTCCCGGAAACGCGCTCGTGCGCGAGGCCGGAGGCCTCGCGCGATTCATGCAGTGGGATGGTCCGACCATCACGGACTCAGGGGGGTTCCAGGTATTCTCGCTCGGAGCGGCGTTCAATCGAACGGTCTCGAAGTTCGACGACGGGGCTCAAGGAGAAACAAGCGAGAAGCATGACCAGATGGCTGTCTATGATGAATCGGTCGCTTCCCAGCACGGGCAGTTAGCGGTCATTGACGATGAGGGTGTTACGTTCACCTCGCATCTCGATGGGTCGCTCCATCGCTTTACTCCCGAGCGCTCGATTGAGATCCAGCACGCATTAGGTGCGGATATATTCTTCGCGTTCGACGAATGTACGGCGCCGGATGAACCATACGAATACCAGGTGGAGGCGATGCGTCGCACGCACCACTGGGCTGAGCGTTCACTGAAGACGCATCG
>JAJXVW010000060.1 GCA_021781935.1 bacterium | reverse complement strand
ATGAGGTCATCATCTTGACCGGCAATGAGCAGACGGGTCGCTTCAAGACGGTGCTCGCCGCGCTCGCGGACATAAACGCAGGACTCGCTGCGAAGATGAAGCACGTGGCGACCGGCTTCTTGAAACTCACGACCGGCAAGATGAGCTCGCGCGAGGGGAACGTCATCACCGCTGAAGGACTCTTGAAGGAAGTCATGGAGCGCGCGAGTGAGAAAAACGATGACCCCCTGATTGCCGAACAGGTCGCCGTGGGTGCCGTGAAGTTCATGGTGCTTCGTCAGTCTCCGGGCGCGGACGTTGTCTTCGATCCGGAGAAGTCGCTTTCACTCACGGGCGACTCGGGGCCGTACCTCCAGTACGCCCTCGTGCGCGCGGCGAAGATACTTTCATACGAATCGGAAAACGCGGGCGGGGCTGCGGAGCCAGAAGCGCCATACGCGCTCGAGCGCCTCATCCTCCACTATCCGGAGGTTGCCGCGCGCGCGGCGAAGGAACTCGCGCCGAACCTCCTCGTGACCTATCTCCTTGAACTGGCGGGCGAGTGGAATTCGTTCTACGCGAGCGAGCAGGTGCTCGGCAGCCCCGAAGAGGCATACAAGATACGCATGGCGCGCGCCTTCGCGAACACGATGGCGAACGGGCTCCGGCTCCTCGGTATCCCCGCGCCCGAGCGGATGTAAGTTGCGCGTGCGGGCGAGAAGCGCTAGCGTACCAAAGGCAGTTCCTGCCGCTGTGGCAACATATCCTGAAGGGGGTTTGCTTGACCTTGAAAATGATGACGCAACTTCTCGCTGCGCGAGCGGCTCATTCTCACAGTCTTCTGTGGGGGCTCGTGAACGAAGGCGAAGAGGATACGACCGACCACGCGGACGTAAAACCGCTTCCGACCGGTACGCGATATAAATGCGGAGGGCTTCGCATCGGCCAGCGGGAACGAAAACCCCATCGGCCAAAGCCGTATTACCGGTAAGTAGCGCCGAACGGCTCGCGTCGAACGGATGAACGGGGAGGGGAACATGATGCCGCGGCGTAGCTGCGGCATTTTCCTTTTTATGCGCTAAACGCTAGGATGACGGGATATGCAAAACACTGACGATAAAAGTGTACAGAAATCGGATACCGCGAGGAAAGAAGAGGAGATTCTCGGCTTCTGGAAGAGCGAGAAGATCTTTGAGAAGACGCTCGCGAAGGCGTCGCCCCGCGGCGAATTCGTCTTTTATGACGGTCCGCCGTTCGCGACCGGGCTCCCGCATTCCGGGTCGCTCCTCTCCTCCGTCTCGAAAGATGTGATCCCGCGCTACAAGACCATGCGCGGCTACCGCGTGCGCCGCCGCTGGGGCTGGGACACCCACGGACTCCCGATCGAGAATCTCGTCGAGAAAGAGCTCGGACTGAAGAACAAGCGCGAGATCCTTTCGATCGGCGTCGAGAAGTTCAACGAGACCGCGCGTTCGTTCGTGCTCCAGTACGTGCATGATTGGAAACGCTATGTGGAGCGCGTGGGCCGCTGGGTGGATTTCGATAATTCGTACAAGACGATGGACGCCTCGTTCACTGAAAGCGTCTGGTGGGGGCTAAAGAAGATACACGAGAAGGGCCGGCTCTATGAGGGACGCAAGGTGCTCATGTATTGCCCGCATTGCGAGACACCGCTCGCCAAAGCGGAGATCGCGATGGACAATACGTACCAGGACGTAACCGAAGAAGCGGTGACGGTGAAGTTCAAGGTGAAGGAGCCGGAGAAGCACGGGCTCCCGCAGGGAACGTACATTCTTGCGTGGACGACGACGCCATGGACCCTGCCCGGAAATGTCGCGCTCGCAGTCGGCGCCGACCTTCGCTACGAGGTGCGGCATCGCGCGGACGGCTATGCGATCGTCGCGAAGGATCGCGCCCTTGCGCTCGGGCTCGAGCACGCGAATCTCGAAAAGGAGCTGTCGGGGGCGGAACTCGTGGGTGTCGAGTACGAGCCACTGTATGCGCTCGACCTGAGCCTCGTCGCCGACAGCGAGCGCGGAAAGTTCGCGCGCGCGTTCCGCGTGTACCCGGCGGACTTCGTGAACACGGAAGAGGGAACCGGCGTCGTGCATACGGCCGTCATTTATGGCGAGGATGATTACCAGCTCGGGCTTCGCGAGGAGCTCCCCATGGTCCCGATACTGAATCCAAACGCGACCTACAACGAGACTGCGCCTGGATTCATACACGGACAGTACATAAAGAAAGCGGAGCCGCTCATCAAAGAGGATCTCGAACACCGCGGGCTTCTCTTCGCGAAGGCGCCGAATACGCACTCCTATCCGCATTGTTACCGTTGCGGCACGGCGCTCATCTATAACGCCGTCTCGAGCTGGTTCATCGATATCCAGGCGGTGAAGGCGCGCATGCTCTCGGAGAACGACAAGGTGAACTGGATCCCCGAGCACCTGAAGCAGGGGCGCTTCGCGAAGCTCATCGAGAGCGCGCCGGATTGGACCATCTCCCGTAACCGCTTCTGGGCGAGCCCGCTGCCGATCTGGAAGGATGCTGCGGGGAACGTGACCGTCATCGGCTCGCTCGAGGAACTCAAGCAGCACGCGAAGAAGAGCGGAAATCGCTACATCGTGATGCGGCACGGGCAAGCCGGGAGCAACGTGAGGAACGAGGCGAGTACGAACCCGGAGCGGCAGCAGGAGAACCACCTCACCGAAATGGGGAAGGAAGAGGTGCGTACGGCTGCGCAGGCGCTCGCGAAGGAACGCATCGAACTCATTTACGTTTCGCCGTTCACGCGCACGCGGGAATCGGCGGAGATTGTCCGTGAGACGCTCGGGCTCCCGCCGGACGCAGTGGTCGAGGATGAACGGCTGCGCGAGATCGCGGTCGGCGAGTTCGATGGACGGCGCAATGAGGAGTACCACGCGTTCTTCTCCTCGGTCGAAGAACGCTTCACGAAGCGTCCCGAAGGAGGAGAGACATTCGCCGACGTGCGCCGGCGGATGGGAGCGGTGCTCTACGAGCTTGAAGAGCGCTACCAGGGGAAGAATATCCTCATCCTTTCGCATGGCGATCCGCTCTGGCTCCTCCAGATGGCGGCGGCCGGCGCTCCCGCCGCTCTTCTCGAGCGCTTCCCGTATTTCAAGCCCGCCGAGGCTCACGAGCTCCAATTCACGCCACTCCCGCACAACCGCGATTACGA
>JAJXVW010000059.1 GCA_021781935.1 bacterium | reverse complement strand
AGGTCGGC
The DNA here is from genome assembly GCA_021781935.1 of bacterium. Taxonomy (GTDB): domain Bacteria; phylum Patescibacteriota; class Minisyncoccia; order Phycocordibacterales; family Phycocordibacteraceae; genus C7867-001. The sequence continues at coordinate 3,229 of JAJXVW010000059.1, read as the reverse complement.
CTGTATGCGCTCCTTCCCGCGCACGATGAGCGTCGAGGTTCCGACGCCCTTGATCTCGACGCCGAGCGCTTCGAGGAACCCGCAGACCTCCTGCACCTGATAATTAGGTGAAGCGTACTTGATGACCGTCTCGCCGGGGATGCCTGCCGCGGCAAAAAGCGCGTTCTCGGTGGCGGTATCGCTCGACTCATGCAGGATGATTTCCGCGGCGTTGAGGCCGTCGTGCGTGACGGCGAAGCGATCCGAAAGGGCCTCGATGGATACGCCGAGCTTCTCGAGCGCGTACAGGTGGGGACGTACCGTGCGCGAACCGAACGAGCATCCGCCCGACTGAGGGATGTCGAAAGCCCTGAAGCGATGGAGCAGAGGACCGATGAACATGAGGATGCTCCTCGTCCTCATGGCAGCAGCCGTATCGATATGCGCGAGGTCGATCGTTTCGGGCGGCGTGAGCACGACGTTCGCGCCGTGCCATTCGACGGAGACGCCGATAGAGCGAAGCACCTCGATGAGGCGGTTCACTTCTTCTATCTTCGGCACGCGCTCAAGAGTGGTGGTGCCGCGATTAAGCAGCGACGCTGCGAGGAGCGCGACGGCGCCGTTCTTCGATCGGCTTGTCTCGACGGTTCCCGAGAGCGGCGTGCCCCCGTCAATCACGAAATTCAATCCCTCCTGCATCGTGCACCCATACTACCACCGTGCCGGGTACGCGGCTTTTGCGCGAGTGACCTTCAGCGCGGTAGAATGCGGCAAATGGCTTTCTTTTCTCCCAAACTCGGCATCGACCTCGGCACGACGAACGTCCTCGTGTTCGTCCCGGGGAAGGGTGTCGTCATCAATGAGCCGTCGGTCGTGGCGGTCGGTAAGGATCGCGGCAAGGGAGGCAAGAGCAAGATTCTGGCAATCGGCAGCAAAGCGAAGGAGATGATCGGACGGACCCCCGACGACATCATCGCGTATCGTCCCATGAAAGATGGCGTCATCGCCGATTATCGCGTGACCGAAGCGATGCTGCGCTATTTCATGCGCAAGGCGCTCGGGTGGAATCCGTTCAAGCCGACGGTTCTCGTCTCGGTGCCGGCGGGCGTCACGTCGACCGAGAAGCGCGCGGTGATCGAAGCGGCCATTAAGGCGGGAGCGAAGAATGCGTACGTGGTGAAGGAGCCGATACTCGCGGCCATCGGCGCTGGAATCCCTATCCATGAGCCGATGGGCCGCATGGTCGCCGATATCGGCGGCGGCACGATCGACGTGGCGGTGATATCCCTCGGCGGTATCGTGGCGAGCACCTCCGTTAAGTGCGCGGGCAATCGACTGGATCGCGCCATCGTGGACCATATAAAGCGCCAGCATAATCTCGCGATAGGCGACAAGACCGCGGAAGAGATAAAGATCCGAATCGGCGCCGCGGTGCCCATGAACGAGGAGCTTACGCTCGCGGTGAAAGGCCGCGATCAGGTGTCGGGACTTCCGCGGACGGTCGATCTTTCGACGAACGACATCGCGCAGGCGATGGTGCGGGAGTTGCGCGAGATGACGCAGGCGGTCCGGAAAGTCCTGCAGGATACGCCGCCCGAGCTTGCTGCGGACATCATCGACAACGGCATCATCCTCACGGGAGGAACCTCGCAGCTCCGGCAGATGCCCGAACTTATTTATCGCCGCACGGGCGTCGTCGCGAAACTCGCGAACGATCCGTACTACTGCGTGGCGCGCGGTACCGGCATCGCACTGAAACATCTCGACACCTACGAGAAGAGCGTGATGGCGAAGGGGTAGGTGGCCGATCGGCGATGTACGAGACAAACAAAACGGCGGCACGAATGTGCCGCCGTCTGTGATGTGGTACTTTGGCCCTACTCTCGCAGCGTGAACTGGATTGCGAGCAGCAGGCGATAGCTGCGCCCATGGCCGTACCTGAGAGTCGCTGGGATAAGTCCGAACGGGTCGGACCTGACCGGCTCGTCGCCGACGGCGTATACCGTGATTCCGTCGCCGACGTAATGCATGAGCTCTGCGCGTACCGCCGAATCGCTGTACCCGAGACCATCCGGCAGATCCGCAAGCAGCGTGTCCCGGAATGGAACGACCGGCCGCAGCGCGTACGGATTCCGCTCGCTGAACGCGGGATTCCGCTCGCTGATGACGACTTTCCAATGGGCAGTCGGCATGTGAAAGCGCGGACGGTCACGTACCGGATAGCTCCTAAGAAGCGCGATACCCCGCGCGGCGTCTTTAAGCGTAAACGGGTAGTGGGTGGGCAGAATGAGCTTTAGTGGGCGGGCGATCGCGCCCGAGGCCGCGAGGCTGAGAACGCAGAATATAAGCGTACGCAGGGCTGTGGATGTGCGCATGATCTCCCCCTTTCGCACAGTATGTCTCGCGCCATACTCGCATATCCCGTACCGCCGTCAATCTCGCTGTACACCGTCCACGCTATACTTTGGCCATGCCCCATCATGCGGTTGTCATTGAGGCGCAGAAAGAAGCCGGAATCATCCATGCGCTCGCGCTCGTAGCGCGCGAGCTCGGGCTTGCTCCGAAGGGGAATCCGGACGTCGTGGTGTTTCGATACGGACTTTTTTCGGTCGAGGATGCGCGCTCGCTCGAGCAGCGCGCAAGCGAGGCGCCGTTTGCAGGGACGACGCGCGCGTTCATCGTGAGCGCCGATCGGATCTACCATGAGGCCCAGAACGCGCTCCTGAAACTCCTCGAAGAGCCGACGCGCGGGACGCACCTGTTCTTTATCGTTCCGACGGTCGGGAACCTCCTGCCAACCGTTCGTTCGCGCGTCGAGATCGTCCGGATTCGCGATCATTCGGATGCGGTGCGTACGAAGCCGCTTGGGACGGATGCGAGGGAGTTTATCGGCGGCGGAAAGCGGGAGCGTGAGAAAATCGTAACGGCGCTCACGGGCGGCACGGACGACGAGGATCGCCGCCGTAAGCGCGACGAGGCGATCGAGCTCATAAACGGCATCGAACGCGCAGCGCACGACCGTGCTTCCCGTGCGGGGCGTACGAAACCCCTCATCGAGCTCATGCGGGAGCTCGAGACGCTGCGCGGATACCTGTACGACCGCTCATCGCCGGTGAAGCTCATGCTCGAGCATCTGTCAGTGGTGACGCCGAGCGATCTGCTATAACATAAAGACATTACCTGCCTAATCATTCGCGCGTATGGCGTACGACTTTTCCGGGCTCAAGAAGTGGATCGACGATGCGGAAGC
>JAJXVW010000009.1 GCA_021781935.1 bacterium | reverse complement strand
CTCCGCATCGCGGTAACGGATATTCAGTCGTCGCGTTTGAAAATCGTGAAAGTACGAGGAGGAGTGCGTCTCGCGATACCTGCCTTCGCTCGGCATCCAGCATTCGATATCGTATTTCTTCACCTGCCCGAGCCCGAGATCGCCGCCGCAGTTCACGACCACGTGGTACGGGATCTGAAGCGCCTGGATCATGTCCTCAGCGTTCTTCGTGAGTTCTTCGTGATAGCGGACGCTCGCTTCGTGCGACGCTTCGCAGAGAATGACCTGCTCGAACTTATAGAACTCATGAACGCGCACGAGTCCCTTCGTGTCTTTCCCGTGTGCGCCGGCTTCGCGACGGAATGCCGGCGAGAAGGAGAAGAATTTTATGGGAAAGCGAGACTGGTCGAGCAGTTCGTCCATGTGGTACGCCATCGTCGCGACTTCCGCGGTTCCGGAGAGATACTCGCCGTCCTGCGTCGTATAGAGATCCTCTTCCGATTGCGGAAGGTAACCCGTACCCATGAATCCCTCGCGGCGCACGAGGCTCGGCACGATCATCGGCGTAAACCCGCCTCGCGTGCGGAAATGATCGCTCATGAACTGCCAGAGCGCATACGAAAGCATCGCGCCGTCATTCTTTAAGAAGTAACCGCGGAATCCCGCAACCTTCGCCCCGCGATCGAAGTCCGCCATGTCGAGCGCGGTCATGAGATCCACGTGCGACTTCGGCGACGTCATCTGCGGCAATTCGCCCCATGCGCGGAGCTCGACGTTCGCCTCATCGCTGTCACCGTCCGGCACGCTCATATCCGGAACATTCGGTACCGTGAGCATAAGCGCGTGCCACTCCTCCATCACGGCCTTGTAGCGATCATCGGCTTCAGTCATTCCATTCTTCAATTGGCGCATCGCCTCGAGCAGCTTTTCCTTTTCCGATCCCTGCGCGCGCTGAATCTCGCCGCTTCGACGGTTCTGTTCAGCCTTCTTCGCATCGAGTTCAGTGCGCAGGCTCCGACGTTCGTCGTCGAGCGCGAGTAGCCGGTCAAGATCGACCTGCATGCGCTTTCTACGCGCGCCCATCTTTACGATATCCGCGTTCTCCCGAATGAATTTGATATCGAGCATGTGTGAGAAAGTATACTGCACGTATGGAAATTCGCACGCTCGCGCGCGAGGAGTGGCCGGATGCCTTGGTGGAGATACCCGGGCCTCCCGAATCCTTATGGCTTCGCGGCGCGCTGCCGCCGCCGGAAACGAAGCTGCTCGCGGTCGTCGGCAGTCGCGCCCTCTCGCCGTACGGCCGCGAGGCCTGTACGCGTCTCGTGCAAGGCATGGCCGGGCGTCCTGTTTCCATAGTTTCCGGACTTGCGCTTGGTGCCGACGCCTGCGCGCATCGCGCCGCACTCGCGGCCGGTCTCCACACGATCGCAATACCCGGATCCGGACTCGACGATTCGGTTATCGCGCCGCGCACGAACGCGAAGCTCGCCCAGGAGATCCTCGCGGCGGGCGGCGCGCTTTTGAGCGAGAACGAGCCCTTCACGAAACCCGCACCCTGGCTCTTCCCTTCGAGGAATCGCCTTATGGCCGGCCTCGCGCACGCGATCCTCGTCATCGAGGCCGGCGAGCAGAGCGGCACGCTCATAACTGCGCGTCTTGCCGGGGAATACGGAAGGGAGCTGCTCGTCGTCCCGCACCGGATCGGCGATCCGCACGGGTACGGCCATCATCGCTTCGCTCGGCTTGGCGCAACGGTCGTCACGGAGTCCTCGCACATTCTCCTCGCGCTCGGAATTGAAGATCCCCTGGAGCGCAATCGCTCGGAGTCCTCTCCGGCCGGCATTTCCGCAATCGAGAAACGGGTCTGGGACCTCCTTGAAACGCCGTTGACGCGCGACGAGATTCTGCGCGCAGACTCTGCCCGCGCTGGCGAATTGCTGACGGCCCTCATATCGCTTGAACTCAACGGCTACGCGCAGGAAGCATACGGCTTGTGGCGTCGGCGTTGATAACGGGATTGCGTTTACCGCTGCGTCCAGTATATTGCCCGTCAGACCCTGGGATGGAGCGAGACATGTACGAACGAGTTTATGCGCGAGAAGACCTTCCTCACCGCGGAGGATTCATTCCGGAAGGCACGATGGGAGTAGTCGTCCGGGAATTCCTACTAGCGACGGGTGCGAAGTGCCTCACCGTAAACTGGGAGCAAGACGGCGATGGACCCGGCACGATACGCAACGCCATGCCGGGCGAATACGAACTCGTGGCCTGATCTGCGTCCCTGCCTGCGAAACCGCCCCCGGGCGGTTTCTGTTTTATAGTATGCACACATCATGACCGTTCTCTCCTGGAACATGCTGTTCAGCAACCAGCGTCCCGACGAGGCGCTCGCGTTTATCCGCGATTGCGGCGCGGATATCATTTGTCTGCAGGAAGTTCCCGACACGCTCCTCGGACCGCTGCGTACCCTTCCCCACGCACTCGTGAGCGCGATCGAGACAAGCCGCCGCACGAGAAGCGGAGATTCTACGCAGCATCTTGTCATCCTGTCGCGATGGCCGATCGCTCGTCATGCCCTCGTACCGCTCCCGGAGCGCGCGCAGGAGCCGCTACGGACAAGCCTCTTCGCGAGCGCGATGATCGCGCTCGGACTCTGGGGCCGCGCGTTCGGCGAGCGGCATCAGCTCATCGCAGACATTGCCGCACCCGAGGGCATCATTCGGGCCGTCAACGTCCATCTTCCGCTCGCGCGCTCGTCCTGGCGCGCCGAGGAATTCGAATGCTCGCTGATGAACGTCGACCGCGCGCTTCCGACGATCATCTGCGGTGATTTCAACATTCTCGAGTCTCGCCGTATTGCGCCGCTCTACTGGCTCCTCGGCGGCACGATCCGCGAGGTCTTCTTCTGGCGAAACGAGCGGGGGAGGATGGAGGAGCGATTCGCCGCGCATGAACTCGCTAATCCGCTTCGCGGTAGCATCACGCATCCGACGTCGCGCTCGCAGCTTGACCACATACTCTGTTCAAAACATTTCATCGTAAATAGAGCCCAGGTAGTGGCAAATCGGCACGGGTCAGACCATCATCCCGTCCTCCTCGCGCTTGACTATATATAGGTACGCACGCTATCAGTTAAACCAACGTGGCGAAAAAACTACTGATCGTCGAGTCGCCGACGAAGGCGCGTACCATAGGGAACTACCTCGGTAAGGACTATACCGTCCTCGCCTCGGTGGGCCATGTGCGCGATCTCCCGAAATCGAACAAGGACGCAGTCGACATCGAGGATGGCTTCATACCGAAGTACGTCATCCCCGCCGAAAAACGCGAGGTGATCGAGAAGATCCGTCGAGCCGCAGCGAGCGCGGATGAGGTGTACCTCGCCACAGACCCCGACCGCGAGGGCGAGGCGATCGCGTGGCACATCAAGCAGGTCGCCGATCTTAAGTCGCCGCACCGGGTCGTCTTCCACGAGATCACTCGGCGCGCCATCGAGGAAGCGCTCAAGCATCCGAGAAAAATCGACGAACATTTGCGCGAGGCGCAGGAAGCGCGGCGCGTACTCGATCGTATCGTAGGCTACGATCTTTCTGGTCTCATCTGGAAGAAGGTTCGCTACGGACTTTCCGCGGGACGCGTCCAGTCGCCCGCAATGCGTATTCTTGCGGAGCGCGAACGCGAGATAACGGCATTCATACCGCAAACCTATTTCGTCCTCACGGCGCGACTCAAGGGGGTAGGTGAGGAATTCCCCGCCGCGTGCACGGTCGAGCCGAAAACGCAGGATGAAGCAGACCGCATCGTATCGCTCGGGCGCGGCGCGACGTGGAGCGTCGCGAAAGTGACCGAGCGTGAGGAAGAGCGTAATCCGCGACCCCCGTTTACGACCTCGACCCTCCAGCAAACCGCATCCACGCGGCTCGGTTTTACCCCGAGCCGAACGATGCGCGCCGCTCAAAAACTGTATGAGGCGGGTCATATTACCTACATGCGGACCGACTCCGTAAGCTTGGCGGGAGAAGCAATCGCGCGCATGGCCTCGCTTATTGAGAATGAATTCGGGAAGGACTACGTCCAGGTGCGCGCCTACAAAACCAAGAGCAAGAACGCCCAGGAGGCGCATGAGGCCGTTCGACCGACGGATGCGGGCAAAGAGATTGCGGGAGCGACGCCCGACGAGCAGCGGCTCTACGAGCTCATCCGTATCCGCGCGATCGCTTCGCAGATGGCAGCGGCGAAAATCATGCGCACGAGCGTGATCGCGCAGGCAGCGGCGCAGATACCGCCGTTCGCCGCGAACGGTTCTCGCGTCCTCTTCCCCGGATGGCTGGCGCTCGACACGCGCGCGCGAGGCGAGGATGTCGAGCTGCCCAAGCTCGCTGATGGCGCTCCCCTTTCGCTGCTCTCGCTTGGCGCGGAAGAGAAGCAGACCGAACCGCCCAATCGTTATACGGAGGCGGGACTCATCAAGGAACTCGAGAAACGCGGCATCGGCCGTCCTTCCACATACGCCTCTATCATGCAGACGATACAGAACCGCGGATACGTCGAAAAGGATGGCCGCACGCTCCGACCGACCGCCACCGGCATGGTGGTCTCTGGCTGGCTCGAAGAGAATTTCCCGGAGTACATCAGCGACGATTTCACTGCGGAGATGGAGAACGAGCTCGACGAGATCGCGCGCGGCGAGCGCGGCTATCGAGAGACGCTTTCCGCGTTTTACACGCCGTTTGCGAGAGCGGTCCGCTCGAAGGACAAGCTGCCGAAAGCGACGTCGCTCGGCGACGCAAGCGAAGAGTTCCCTTGCCCGATCTGTGGCGGACCGATGGAGTACAAGCTCGGGCGAGGGGGCGTGTTCATGAGCTGTAAGCGGTATCCAGAGTGCGCAGGCGCGCGTACGGAGACTGGCGGAGTGCTTTCGGGCGACGGGCCCATCGGCAGGCATCCGGACACCGGCGCGCCTATTTACGTGAAGAGCGGCCGCTTCGGCCCGTACGTCGAGATGGATCTTCCTGATGCGGAGACGGAACCGGAGAAGAAGCCGAAAAAAAGCGGACGCGGCCGTCCGAAGAAGCACGCGAAGCGGGCCTCTATCCCGAAGAATATCGATCCGTCTCAAGTGACTCTCGCTGACGCGCTGCGCTATCTTTCGCTGCCGAGAGAGCTGGGACGGCATCCGGGAACCGGGAAGGCCGTGTTCGCGAACACGGGCCGCTTCGGCCCGTACGTCGGCATGGATGGCGAATTCCGTTCCATAAAGAAGGGCGACCCGTACACGATCACGCTTGACGAGGCGCTCACGCTTCTCGCTATCCCGAAAAAACTGCCCAAAGGGGTGGAGCTCGTGCGCGAGGTCGGAAAGCACCCGAAAACCGGCAAGAACATCCAGCTCCTGAAGAGCCGGCAAGGATACTTCCTCAAGAAGGGCCTGCGGCGCATTTATCTCCCCGAGACCGCCGACGCGAACGCGCTTACGGCCGAACAAGCGGCTGAATACCTCAGATAGAGCCGGTTTGCTATGCTATCGGCATGACGCCCCTCAGGGACATCCTTGCGGAGATGAGCGGCGCGGCGCCCGATGAAGCGGCGCTCGTCGAGAAAGCGTACGAATTTTCAAAAAAAGCGCACGCGAGCCATACGCGTTATTCGGGAGAACCGTACTTCATACATCCCGCTGCCGTCGCGAAAGTGCTTGCCGAGTACGGCATGGATGCCGCCACGATCGCAGCAGGACTTCTTCATGATACGGTCGAAGACGGGCTTGCTTCGCGCGAAGAGATTGAAAAGGAGTTCGGAAGCGATGTGCTGTTTCTCGTGGATGGCGTCACCAAGCTCGGCCGTCACAAATACCGCGGCGCGGAACGCCACGCGGAGAGCCTGCGTCGGTTGCTGGTCGCGACCGCGAGCGATATACGCGTTCTCATCGTAAAGCTCGCGGACCGGTACCACAACATGACAACCTTAGAGCACGTGCCCGCGCACAAACGCCGCAGGATCGCGCTTGAGACGCTCGAGATATTCGCGCCGATTGCGGATCGCCTCGGCATGGGCAAAATGAAGCGCGACCTCGAAGATCTCGCGTTCCCCTATGTTGATCCTGACGCCTACACGCATGCGGCACAGGTCCGGAAGCTGAAGACGAAGGAGACCGAGGACGGATTGGCCAAAGTGCAGAAGACGCTGCAGAAGGACTTCGCGAAGAAGGGTCTGACCGAATTCCGCACGGAGATCCGCATGAAGGGCCTATGGTCGCTTCACCAGAAATTGAAGCGCAAGGATGACGACATCACGCGCATCCACGACATCGCTGCGTTGCGCATCATACTGCCGAAGATCGAGGATTGTTACGCCGCTCTCGGCGCGGTGCACGCGCTCTATAAGCCCCTGCCCGGAGAGTTCAAGGATTACATCGCGTTCCCGAAGCCGAACGGCTACCAGTCGCTCCACACCACGGTAGTGACGCCCGACGCGGGCATCGTCGAGATCCAGATTCGCAGCGAGGATATGCATCGCCGTGCGCAATTCGGCATCGCAAGCCACATGTCATACAAGCAGCTCGGCAAGAATGCTCCCCGCAGCTCCTTTGCGGGTCTCTCGTTCGCCTGGGTACGCTCCCTCATACCTTCGCTCATGAAGGTCTCTAAGCCCGCAGCGGGCGCGGGAGGCGCCGTCTCGCCCTCGCCGGCGTGGCTTTCCGAGCTCGCTGACGCGCACAGTTCGATTGCCGGGTCCGAGGAATTCGTCGAAGGGCTGAAAGAGGACTTCTTCTCCCACCGCGTATTCCTCTTCACGCCGAAGGGCGATGTCGTCGACCTCCCCGCCCAGTCGACGCCGATCGATTTCGCCTATGCCATTCACAGCGACATCGGAAATCATCTCCAAGGCGCAAAGGTGAACGGGAAACTCGTCTCCTTTGATACCGCGCTGCACAACGGGGACGTGGTCGACATCATGACTCGCGATTCCGCGCATCCTTCGCCCAAATGGCTCGAGGAATGCCGTACCTCTCTCGCACGCAAGCATATTCGAGCAGCGCTCGGGATGGCAGAGCCGGAGAAGCAGCGAAAGAGCGTTTTCCGCAAGCGCACAAAGCGCGAGCGAAAATGAGCGCGGCGCCCCTGGCGCCGCGCTCCTGTTTCATATTGAGAAATTACTCACCGAGTACAGATCCCCCTCGTCGGGCTCTTCCGGCGCCGCCGGCGCCACGGGGTCCTGGTTGAGCTGCGTGGTATTCGGATAGATTGGCATCGAAAAATCCGCGCGCGCGACGGCATCCGCAATCTGCTGTTCCTGTTCGCGCAGGAATGCGTCCACGAGATGATTCAGGTCTTCATTCGAGAAGAAGTCGATAAGCAGGCGCCCCCCCTCGGCTCCGGCCTCGATGATGACGCGCGTTCCGAGTTTCTCGGTGAGCGATTTCTCGAGCTCGACCATTTCCCGCGTCTTCTTGTGATGCTTCCGCACGCGCTCCTGCGCAATCGAACGCGCGATGCGCTCAGCGGCGCGCACGGGGAGCTTCTTAAGCACGATCTCTTTGTAAAGCGTCTCCCGCTCTTCCGGACGATCGTTCAGCGCGAGGAGCGCCCGCGCATGACCCTCCGAGATCTCCTTGTCGACGATAGCCTGCTGCATGCTTTCCGGAAGCGTGAGGAGGCGCAGCGAGTTCGAGACGTATTCGCGGCTTTTCCCCACCTTCGCGGCTGCCTCAGTATGCGAAATGCCGAACTCGTCGATGAGCTGCTTCAGGGCTTTCGCCCGATCGATCGCATTCAGGTCTTCGCGCTGGAGGTTCTCGATGATGGCGAGCTCGAGCTTAGTCTTACTCGTCTCCCCCTCGCGGATCACCACCGGCACCTGCTTGAGGCCGATAAGTTTCGACGCGCGCAAGCGGCGTTCGCCGGCGATGAGCTCATACTGCGTCTCGAGCCCGCCGTCCGGTTTCTCCACTTCGTTGCGCGTCACGGTGAGCGGCTGCAGGAGCCCGTACTGTCGAATCGATTCCGCAAGCGATTTAAGGCCCTCCTCGCTGAACTCCCGCCGCGGCTGGTACGGATTCGGAGCGATCTTATCAGTCTCTATCCAAAAGACGGAATCGTATCGGGTCGGTATGTATTTCGCGTCCTCATTCATTGGGCGCATTTTAGCATGCTGAAATTGTCCGCTTAAAATGCTAGTGTTGACTCCGCGGCCGGGATGGCGGAATGGTAGACGCGGTGGATTCAAAACCCACTGTCGCAAGACATGAGAGTTCGAGTCTCTCTCCCGGCACACACACCCTGACGCTCGTAACAGTTCGGCGGGTACGCCTCTCCCGACGTCTGCCATATGGAAATGAAGGCAGCCCGCGACTCGTTCGAGTCACAGGCTGCAAGTTCGCGCGTCGATACCGTTAGGCAGCGAGCGCCGAGAGGATGCTCACGAGAGCTTGCGGAGGATCGTCCGCGTACACTATGGGGCTGCCGCAGACGCCTTCGACATCCTTTCGACCCTTGAGCATCTCGGGCAACACGGCCTGTTTGTGCCGCGTGTCGCGATAGTTCTTCGGACGAATACCCGGGATAACCCAGGTGGAGCGCAGGCCGGACACCTGATTAAGGAAGGTCCCGGGCATGATAATCGCATCGGCACCCGCGTTGATACCTTCAACGGCTAGGCGGCGAACGAGGTCCACCATCGAGCATCCGAAGTGTGCCGCGCAGTAGTCGTCCGAATAGTGCGTCATGATCGTCACGGCGTAGATGCGCAATGGTGAACCCGGTTCGCGCTCTCGGAAGTCGGCGATGGCCTGGCGGGGGTCGCCTCCGTTCTTTGTGGAGTGGCCCCCGCCGAGGGCATGCGCGCTCACCGCCGTGAAGCCGGCACGATGAGCTTCGAGCAGCACGCTCGTCATCGTTCGCGCGCCGTTCATCATCTTGAGATCGACGAAGAGCGGCACGTCCGCGAACATCTTGCGCAATGGCGCGAAGCCGTACTTCAGTGCAGCGTCAAGATTAACCTTGACGCCCGTGTTGCCGGGAACGCGCATAAGTTCATGCGCGAGCGCGAGCGTCTCGACTTCCCGCTCAGCGAGGCCGTCGAACGCGATCCATAGGAATGGACGGTTGAGTTCCATTAGGCGTTCTCCTTGACCGGAGCCGTGATGCCGTGCCGCCGGCACCAGCCGTCGGGGTTCGTGATGTAGTACCGATAGTCGTCGAGCAGTCGCGTGGGCACGCCCCTCGTTTCCGCGAGGCGAAGCAGCTGCTCCAGCGTCATGAGGTAGGTCAGCGAGACGCCGGTCGAGTTGAGCCGTTCCTTAGCATGTTTGTGATCGTAGAACAGGATGCCGGCGGCGTGCCGAACATCGTGACCTGCATTGCGCTGCACGATCGCGCTGTTAGTCGTCGTCTGTGCGAAATTGACGAGTTCTTCGAGCACGAGTCCGCGCCGCGTCGCCGAGAAGAAATCATTGTTCTTGTCGCCGGTGAGCAGTTCGCCATGACCGCCAACCTTCCGCGTGCCTCGCACGTAGAAGTACGGGATTTCTCGACCGGAAAGCTTTTCGAGCGCTCCGGCCACAATCCATGCTGGCACCATGCCACCCGTCGCATTGCCGGAGACATATTCGATATCTGGGAATGAGACGAGAATGCGGGTGGCGAGCTGATAGCAGAGCGCCGTCATGAGCCGTCGCTGGCTCACGAGACCCTTTACCATCACATAGCCCGGCCCCTTGTTACCAGACGAGTAGACGAATGGCTCTTCGCCGTTCTCGAGATCGCGAAGCGCTAGCGCATGCGCGCCAAGCATCTGCAACCCGAGTTTCGCAACTATCGCATCCAATGTGATGCCCTCCTAGGGCGGTTGAAGTTTCTTGAAAGGCCAGTGTTTAGCCCGCTAGATATTGCCACACTGCACCAACGTCGTCAAAATTAGAGCTTTCCCACGAGATCGAGACCCGGCTCGAGCGTGTCGTCGCCTGGTTCCCAGGACGCCGGGCAAACCCTTCCCTTATGGGTGTCGACGAATTGCGCCGCCAGGAGCTTCCGAAGGGTCTCCGCGGCCTTGCGGCCCATAGAGTTGTCGTTCACCTCCATCGCGCGCAGAATGCCGGACGGATCGATGATAAAGGTTCCGCGTAGGGCAAGGCCCTCGTCGGGCGTAAGCTCCGCTTCTCCCCCTTCGATAAGCACGCCGAACGCATAGGCGAGCTTGCCGGACGGATCCGCCGCCATCGGATACCGGATTGCTTTAATACCTTCTGAAGCGTCGTGCCAGGCCTTGTGCACGAAGACAGTGTCCGTGGAAACGGAGATTATTTCCGCGTTTGCAGCCTCGAATTTCGGATGGAGCTTTGCGAGGTCCTCGAGCTCCGTCGGACACACGAACGTGAAGTCGGCGGGATAAAACACGAGCACGACCCACTTCCCTCGAAGCTTCGAGAGCGACATAGTCTTCACCGCTCCCGTATGGAACACCTCGAACTCGAAGTCCGGTACGGCCTCGCCCACCTTCACCTGCGCGGTATAGTCGCGAACTTGGTCGTGGAATTCACCGCAGTGTTCACAGTAGTTGCTTTTGGTTTCCTTCATACGCGTTGTCGGTTAGTGGGCTCATGGTACCATCGCCCTCGATGACCACCAAGATACTCTGCATCGCGGGCCCGACCGCCTCCGGAAAGACGGCACGGGCCGTGAGCGAGGCGCTCCGTCGCAACGGCGAGATCATCTCGGTCGATAGCCGGCAGGTGTACCGAGGGCTCGACATAGGGACCGAAAAGATCACGCGTGAGGAGATGCGGGGCATACCGCACCATCTCATCGATGTCAGAGAGCCCGACGAGCCGTACTCAGCGGGGGATTTCGTTCACGATGCGGGGGCGCTCATTCGGGAGATTACGCAACGCGGGAAACTCCCCATTCTCGCAGGCGGCACTCATTTCTATTTTGATGCGCTCTTGCATGGATTGCCTCCCGAAACGCCGCCGAACCCGAAGCTGCGCGCCTTTTACGACACGCTTCCGGACGAGGATCTCTATGCGCGCGTCCAGCAGCAGGACCCGAAACGCGCCGCGGCGCTCGACCCAAAGAACCGGCGGCGTCTCATTCGAGCGCTTGAGATAATCGAGGCACACGGCAAGGTCCCGAAACGCGCCGCGCTCATGACACCTGCGTACACGACTGAGTGGATACTCCTCGAGCCGGACGACACCAACCTTAAGGAGCGCATCGAGAAGCGGCTCACGGACACGCTTTCGAAGGGGCTCGTCGATGAGGTTGCCGGCATCCGCAAGCAGGTAGGCGACAAACGGTTGAACGAACTTGGCCTCGAGTACCGTATCGTGGGTGAGTATCTGCGCGGCGAGCGCACGGAGGACTCTCTCTTGCCAGCACTCACGGCGAAGCTCTGGCAGTACGCGCGTCGCCAGAAGGCGTGGCTGCGCAAATTGAAGAATGGGACGGTACCGGCTAATTCGGCAGCGCCACCGCGCCCGGACAGAAACTGAAGCCTAGGTTCGTCCCTGAATAGAACTGATTCACGTAATAAGGCGTCCCTACATAGTAGTTGAGCGAACAGAGCTCCGCTTGCGGGACGCCGAGCGTCTTCTCGAGGAATGCCTCCGCTTCCTCGCGCACCGGACCGAGCGGCTCCTTGAGGAGGGCGACATTGAAGAACGACGTACCCGTTGAATAAGAGATTGAGAAGTCGGTAGTCGACGCGGCGGAAGGACATGTGCCGTCCGGAAGGCAGTACCCGACGGATCCCGCAATCAGATAGCGGCCCGGATTCGCCGGGTCCGGCATCGTCACGCCGTTATGCAGGAAGTCGACGGTCTGCGCCGTCGTCGATCCCTGGACCGGTATCGTCTGGATCGGACGCGTGGCGCTCGAACTCGCAACCGGCAAGCTCGGCAGCGTCGAGGCGGAGGAGGAAGCCGGCGTCCCGCTCCCCGTGAAAACGAACGTGAGGATTACGCCGATGAGGATGATTGCCGCAAATATCCCGAGGATGATGAATACCGTCTTTTTCATAAGCCGCATTTGCTAGCCGTGACCCAATTGCTATAGCCGTGGTTGTGATCGTAGAGCCACTGCGCCGCGGTAGCGTTGCAAGACGCGTTACTCGCCGCCGCTTCGCACGCATTATAGAGCGTTATCTGCGCCGGGTTCGGGGCACCGCCTCGGAGAACCGCGGTATGACAATCGAGGTTCCCGCTTACCGAGAACCCCGCGCGCTGTGCGGCCTGAGTGCAGACGGGAAAATCGAGATTATGCCCGGTATCGTTGTATCCGAATACCACTTGGAATAGGCCCGTCGCCGAGCTGCCCGGATTCTTCGCGGTGAGATTGCAGCTGCTTTCTTGTTGTGCGATGCACGCCATCCCGCTAGCGATCGAGCTGCTTATGCCGGCCGCCTGGAGCGCCGTGGGCGAGCAATCGCCCGGTTGCGGTGCGAGCTGTTGCACTCCGCTCTGCGCGACGCTCGTCACGACGTTCGGATTCTGGTACTGCGCGGGATTGAGCGCGGCCGCGACCGGCAGACACTGAGGAGCGCCCTGGGAAGAGATGAGAGCCTGCCAATGCATATTGAAAGGCTGCCCGTTCGGCGTAAGCACGACCATGATCGCATCGACGATGAGCCACGCGGCGAGTGCGACGACGATACCGACGATCGTATTCACGAGGATATTATTGGCCTTGCGGCGATCCCCCGCGCTCGTAGGACTGAGCACGTAGAGGAAGCCCGCGTAGGCGATCATGAGCGGCGCAAGGAATACGATGGCGATCGTGAGCGCGAAGCTGATGATGTTATTGATCACCGTTATGACCATGCCCCAATCCGCGGGACATACGTTCAGATTGTTCCCTTGCGGGATGATGGGCCCGAAGAACGGGATCGACGCGTGCGCGAGCGGCGGAAGCACGAAAGCCGCGGAGAAGACGAATATGAGGAGGGCGGTCGCGCGCGAACGCATATGTGCATCATACCCTCACCCGACGCTCGTACGCTGCGCTTTCCCCACCGCACGCTATCTGCTATCGTTTGGCTATCCGTGCCACACGGGTCTATAGTTCAATGGTAGAACGCCGGTCTCCAAAACCGGTAATCCAGGTTCGAGTCCTGGTGGACCCGCCCTGCAGTGACAACGCAAGTGACCGGGAGACATCAAGCATTTACGCCATATTTTACTCCTCGGTTCTACTTTTTATTGGGTCGACCCTCTAGGAATCGAACCCTCGTTCCCATAAAACTCATCTGGGCCGCCACGCTAATATTTTTTCGACGAGCAAGCGCTTTGATTCATCACTTTCAAACTCGTGGTCGCTGCCAACCTCGCTCGCATCGATATGTAACTTCGGCACCGCAAGAGCGGCGAGCGCGTCGGTGCTTTTATGTTCTCTCATATACGCCGCCGTGTCCTGGCTAAACGGATTCTGGAACTTATCCGCTCGAACATCTTCACTAAGTGAATCTATGTAGGCAAGCGCTGCAGCTGAGTCGTCATTGTCAATCGTTATGAGCGCATATTGTTTTTTCGCAAGAGTATCTTTGTGTTCATAAAGATAATACGTAGCAATAACCGCGTACCACGCGACCGTCAGAGGTCGAATTCTCCTCCCTTCACGCCCTTGATAAAGGCGTCCCATTCGCCACGGGTGTAGCTAAGGGTGGTTTTGGCGGGATCCTTGGTGTCACGCACCAAGACGGAATCGCCTTCCATCTTCACGGCCACGCAGAAACGGCTCGCAGGGTTGTGCACCGACCAAGACGATTTTCGGAAACCGTCTTCGTCGACAGTGCCGGGAACGACAACAGCAGAAGCTTTCGTTCTCATGACCAACCCCTAAAGGACAACAAGGTTCGCGGAATGCCTCCTTGCACCTTACGCTTTACCACAAATAGTCTATTGTACAATGGCTAATTATTTCCCGACTTCGATATGAACTGGACACCTCTAGAGCGACCGGGTGGGGTTCGATTACTACAGAGGCCGCCCTCTAATACTAATGCAAGTGTCCTCGTGGGGTACCCCACGAGGACGACCGGGTGGGGTCGTACAAAACGAGAACGAGCATGCGCTCGTTCCCGTTTTGCGTGCGGCTAGTCCGTCTTCTCGATAATGATTTTCCGGTCCTTAAGCACGAGCTTGCTCTTCAGGCATGAGAGGAGATCTCGCTTCTCGGTGACAGTGCCCTCCTTGAGGAGATACTTCGCGTACGCACGTACGTCGACATCACTCACCTTCTCGTGCTTCTTGGCACCGAGCACGCCCGTACGGAACCGGTTGTATCGGGTAATCTCTTCGGCAATCTTCCCGCGCATGCCGATTTCATCAACGTCGATCACATCGATGAGACCCATGAGCTCGTCTATGAGCGTTTCCTCGTTGATCGCTTGGCATGGACAGTCGAGGTCCCGCACCCTGGTGCAGCGGTAGTAGACATGTCGGTTGGTGCCACCATTCTTGAGCATCTTGAATTTCTCCTCTGCACTGATGCCGCTCCCACAGAGACCGCATTTTATGAGCCTAGTGAAGGCGAATTCTTTGCTCTCGGTTTTCGGTATGAAGTGATCGCGGATGCTCTCCTGCACGCGATCGAAGAGCTCCTTCGTGATGATCGGCTCATGAGCGCCCTGATACCATTCGCCGCTCCCGACCGGGTATTCGAACTCGCCGTAATAGTAGGTGTTGCGCAGGAGGAGGTAAAGGTTGCCGAGCGAGAGCAGCTTGCCGTTCTTCGTACGGAAGCCGGTCTGTTCAAGCCAGCGGTACACCTGCCGCCCGGTCCACCGCTCGTTCCCCACCTTCTCGAACATCTGGCGGATGACCGGAGCGCGCTCGCCAGAATCGCTCAAAGGCCCTCCAAAGGCCTCACCGCACGGGGTGTGAGACCGGGTCACACCGCACAAACAAAGACTGCCCCTCAGGGGCAGTCTTTGTTTCGCATTATTTCTTCGCCTCCTTGTAGGCGACGCGCTTGCGAAGCGTCGGATCGAACTTCTGGAGCTCAATCTTTCGGGTCACAAGCTTCTTATTCTTGCGGGTGTAGTACACGTGGTCGGACTCGGACGACTTCAGCTTGATAAGGCGGTCTTGTAAGGAGTGCTGGTCTGCACGATCCTTCTGCATGAAAATCCGCCGGCCGAGCGCCAGCCACACGACGACCAGGCCTGTTACCGCAGCCGCTGCCAGCCACAGGTG
>JAJXVW010000008.1 GCA_021781935.1 bacterium | reverse complement strand
AGGGGTACGAGGGAGCGGAGCTGCCGTAGTACGTGCTGCCGGAGGAATCGTAGAGGCCGTAGACGGAAGGGGTGTTCGGGGGTTGGTTGCACAGCGAGTTCGATGGAGCGGTCGCGGAACAGGCGCCGTTGCACTCGACCGTACCGGCGTTGCTCATGCCGCAGCTGTTGGTCGCGTAACACGTGCTCCCGTATCCGGAAGGGTTCGGGGGAGTCGCAGCGCTGCAGACGTCGTTGCAGTCATAGGTTCCCGACGAGCTTTGCCCGCAGGCGTTCGTACCGGAGGTGCAGCTCTGCCCGTAGTAAGAAGGATTCGCCGGCACGGACGCGGAGCAGGTGCCGCTGCAGGTATACGTTCCCGTATTCGTTTGCCCGCAGGCGTTCGTACCGGAGGTGCAGCTCTGCCCGTAATTAGCGGGTACCGGCGAAGAGTAAACGTCGCATGCGTTCGTCACATAATTTTGGTACCCGGAGGCGTTACCGCAAACGGTAGATGCGCTGCAAGATTGTACGTAGTAAAGATCCGCGAACATAAGCTCGGAGTAGAAACCACCTGACGGAGCGAAATTCGAATATCCTCCTACGCCACTCGGGTCCTGATAATAATCATACGTGTACGGAAAAGTCATACCACTTACCACATATGATGGAGGTGGTGCGACCGAAGCGTTGCCGCCGTAATACACGAGGTCCTGATAGGTGATGCCATTTTGAATCACATTATCAAGGCAATAGCTCGAAGGATGCACATAAAAATCAGACGGAAACACGATGGATGCGACGGTACCCCCCGAGGAAACCACGGTCCCTCCTGGGGCACATACTTCACCGCTGTAGGCGCTTCCAGCACAAGTCGTACCCGCTGGCTGTTGAACAGCACTACAGAAAAGGTCGTAACTCGAAGTGTAGATCTCATCCGAGGTATAGGCGTGAGCGACACCCGGAAGAAGCGCGGCGGCCGCACTGACCGTCGCGAGACAGAGGATCGGCAAGAGAAGGCGCGAGGAGCGAGCAAGTTCCATAGGCCGTACGTTGATAGTAAACGATGCTCGGGCGATGAGAGGAGTCGAATCCCGTTCACCGTGGAAAACTATCGGGCTACGAATTGTTGAGGATGTCTATCTCCTGCTGGAAGTCGCTCGTGAACTGCATGACGCTGTCGCCGTAGAAGGCGAAGGCCGGGTTGTTCCAATAGCCGCCCGCGAAATATTTGAGCGCCGCGATACGTTCCGCGTCATAGGTGCCCGCTCCCGCGCCGAGATCGGCCATGTAGAGCGCAACGGCGGTGAAGGCATCGAGGTTATTCCACGGATTCGCGGGGGTGTTCGGGTGCCCCGCAAGCTTCGCGATACGCGGCGCGTAGGCTTCCCAGGTCGACGGGATGAACTGCGCGGGTCCCATCGCACCGCCATACCCGGTCGACTGCGGGCAGGAGACCGGCATGCCGCGCCAGTCGAGGCCGAGGGAGCTCGTAAGCGCGATGAACGGACCGACGTCGCGCGCGGGCTTCATGACGCGCGGGATGAATACGCCCGTGTTCTTCCCTTTTCCGTCGCCCTGGTTCGGCGAATTCGTGAGGAGGCATTGGCCGACATTCGCGCCGAGATTCGTCTCCTGCTTCAGGATGCCGAGGATGAACGCCGGATTGACGCCGGTCTCCTGCCCCGCCTCTTTCGCGAGCTCGATCGCCGTGGGAAGCGGAATCTGGCCGCCGCCACCCGCAAGTTCGAAGAGCTCGGTGCGTATCTTCGCCGCGGTCTGCTTGTTCGCGGCGATAAGCTTCTGGTAGTTCGCCTCGACGCCCTTCGTCTCGTTCAGAAGCTGCTGCTTCGCGTTCTCCTGCTGTCGCACCTGCTGCTGAGCGAGCTGCTGCACCTGCTTCAGCTGCTCCTGCTCGGCAAGCTTCGCCTCAAGCTGTACTTCATGGTTCGCGGTCGAGGAGCTCGTCTGTTGGATGGTCGTGAACGATGCGGACATGGCGCTCTTTATCGCGGCGAACGCATCGAGATCGCTGAAAAAGCTTGAAACGTCCTGCGCGCCGAGCGCGACCGTTACGGCGGAGTAGCTGTCGAGCACCTGGGTCTGCCGGAGGATCTGCGCGAGCGATTCCTTCTCGCTGGAGAGCTTCTGCGAGAGGTCGGAAAGCGTCTGATTATCGTTCGTGATACCGCCGTTCAATTGTTCGATCGTGAGGTTGATCGCCTGGATCTGAAGCTGGGTTTTCCTGATCTGCGCGTCAAAGGCGTCGATCTGCGACTGGAGCGTCTGGTGCTGGCTCTGCGCGTTCGCAAGGAGAGACTGCTGCACGCTTATCTGGCTCTCGATCTGGTCGAGCTGCTGCTGCAGCTGCTGCTGCCGGCTCTGCACTTCTGACGCAAGGCTCTGCGCGGTTGCAGAAAACGGGAGCAGTATGAGCACGAGAGCACACAGTACGCTGAGAGCACGCTGCATGGATACGTTGCAGTATAGCAAACGCCGCGACGGCCTCGGCCGTCGCGACGCTCCCTCCTGCGCTTAAGCCGCTTCGGCTTCGCCGGTCTCCTCCTTGCCCTTCTTCTCGACTTCGATCGACGAGAGATCCGCGGTTTCCGTCGGAGCTTCTTCCTCAACCTCGACTTCCTGGATGAGAGCGACCACTTCTTCCGGCTCGATGAAGAGCTCGACGCCGGACGGGAGGCGGATGTCCTTCGCGAGGATCTGATCGCCCACCTGCGCGAGCACGCTCAGATCGACCTCGATCTCGTGCGGAAGATTCATCGGATCCGCTTCGATCTCGAGCTCGTGAAGCACCTTCACGAGGTTCGCGCCGGCCTTCACTGCCGGAGATTCGCCGACGAACGAGAGCGGGACGGACACCTCGACCTTCTCGCCCTTCGTAATCGCATAGAAATCGATGTGGCGCGGGACGTGCCGCACCGGATCGAGATCGACCTCATGGATGAGGACGGGAAGCTCCTCGCCGAGCCCCGTGAGATTCACGATACTGGACTCGCCTGCCTCGCGCAGCACCTTCCCGAATGCGCGGCCGGGCACCGATATCGAGATCGGCGCCGTGTGCTTTCCGTACACGACGGCGGGCACGTGCTCCGCGCGGCGCAGAGCCGCCGCGGACGGGCCGCCCTCCTTTCGTACCTCAGCTTCTAGCGTAAGCGTCATAACGGGCAGACTATATCTTGCAAACGGCTAAACCGCAAGACGCTGCCTCACCAGTTTGCCGCTCCGGGCGTATATACCGCGCACGCCCAGGTCGGACGGATGGGGTCGTAAAAACCGCTATTGGCTTCCCCGCTGCCGAAGCAGGTGAGCGAAGTCGGACAATTGTGGAACAGGAGCTTGTAGTCCGTGCCGTTCGAATCATAGAGGTAGTCGCAGGTATTCCCGCTCACGCTGATTTCCGGATCGGTCGGAAATGACGGCAGATAGTTCGGGACGAGCCCGGGAATGACGGCGTCGGGAGCCATGCTGCCGGCGCAGGAGACCTGTCCGTTCCAATTCGGCGACCAGCATCCGCCGCTCGAGCCAGAGACCGGATACATGCCATTATGATCGCTCGCGTAAAGTTCGAGCGCCGTTTGTATGGACCGGAGGTTCGCGACCCGCTGCGCATCGTATCCTTTCTCACGAGCGGTGTTGAGCGAAACGAGTACGATGCTCGAAAGAAGGCCGATGATCGCGATGACGACGAGGAGCTCGATGAGCGTGAAGCCGCTCGAGGGACGATGCGGCGGAGAAACGATCGGTGATCGTACGCGCATAGGAGGGCGACTCAGGAACGAGCGCGCAACATCGTTGCATCCACTTTCGCCTGCGGCTCGGGGGCTCTGCCGCCCGCACCGAATACCGCCGGCAGGATGATTGCGAGCAAAACGGCGGCAATGGCGACGCCGAGCAGTATGTAGCCCGCCGTCTTTTTGTCCTTCGCGAGACCCCACCGCATGACGAGGCCTGTGAACCCTTTCGGCTCGTCGCTGCCGTAGCGCGGCGCGTATTCGCCGTCGGATTCGAACTCGAGGTCGCTCATGGTGATAAGTGTAGCCTCCCGGGGAATCCGCGCGGACGATGCTGTGGATTCCCTCTATCCTCGGGAAGCCGCGGAGACTTTCTTGAGGCGCTCGAGAAACGCGGCACGCGCCGCGGGCACATTCTCCGCTTTTCCCTTCCATATGGAGAGCGCTTCTTCCTGGAGCGCGCGAGCGTAGCTGAAGGTCAAAGGCCACGGCGCCCCTTTCTCGTGCGCGCGCTTCGCAATCGCGGCAAGATTCTCGGTGGCTTCATCGGGCGATTGTCCGCCCGAGAGGAACACGATGCCGGGAACTTCCCGAGGCACCGCAGCCATGAGCGCTTCCACGGTCGCCTCGGCGACCTCCTCGGGCGTATCCTTCTTCTGGCTTGCCGCGCCCGTGAGCGCCATCGCCGTCTTGAGGATCACTCCCGATCGATCGACCGCATGCTCGTCGAGCACGGTAAAGAGCGTCGAGAGCGTCTCGCGAATGACTTCTTTCGCGCGTTCACGCGAATGCTTGCCGTCAAGGAGCACTTCCGGCTCGAGGATCGGCACCATCCCGGCCGCCTGCACCTCCTTCGCATAGCTTGCGAGGCGCCGCGCGTTCTCGTGAATGGCTTGGGCGCTCGGCAGCGTATCGCCTTCTATCGTTATGACCGCGCGCCACTTCGTGAACGTGGTGCCGGTCTTCGCGTACGCCGCGAGCCGTTCGGGCAACCCGATGAGGCCGCTCGTGATGAGCTCGTCGGAACTCTCCGGAAACGGCTCGGTACCCTGGTCCACTTTTATGCCGGGCTCGATGCCGCGGTCGATGAGGGATTTCGGGAAGAGCTTCTGGTCATCTCCTTTCTGTCCAAGCGTTTCCTCATAGAGAATGACGCCGGAAAGGTACCCTTCGACGCCCGGCGTGCCGAGAAAGAGATCACGATACTGCCGGCGCATCTCTTCGCTGGTCTCGATGCCGTACGAAGCAAGACGCTTCACGGCCGTATGCGTGCTTTCATCGGCCGCAAGGAGTCCTTTGCCCGGAGCGACGAGGGAACGCGCGATTGAAATAAGATCAGTCATCACCTTCCAGTATACCGGTGATGGCGCGCCGCTTATAGGGACACTTCGGGATAACGGGATTTGTGCTGTGCACGGTACGCGGTACTCTGGACGGATATGGATACGCAATTGGATTTCGTAGCGATCGGCGATTGCACGGTCGATGAATTTATCAAGCTGAAGGATGCGGAGGTGCACTGCGCGATAGACAGCGACGAATGCACAATCTCGATGAGCTGGGGCGATAAGATACCCTACGACACGTCCATCCTCGTCCCGGGCGTCGGAAACGCGGCGAACGCGGCGGTCGCGGCTTCGCGCCTCGGCGTCTCTGCGGGCTTCGTGAGCAACGTGGGAAAGGACCGGTACGGCGAAGAGATACTCGCGGCCTACGATCGCGAGGGAGTGGACCGCACGCACGTGCGCGTGAACGAAGGGATTCCGACGAATCACCACTACGTGCTCTGGTATAACGCGGAACGCACCATCCTGATCCGCCACGAAGCATACCCGTACGAAATTCCGGAAGGCTTCGTGCCGCCGCGCTGGATCTACCTCTCTTCGGCCGGAGAGAGTTCCGAGCAATTCCATCTCGATCTCGCGAAGTGGCTTGCAGCGCATCCGGAAACGAAGCTCGCGTTCCAGCCGGGCACCTTCCAGATGGAGATGGGCAAGGAGAAGCTCGCGGCGCTTTACCGGGCGACCGAGCTCGTCGCCTGCAATAAGGAAGAAGCCGAACGCATCCTCGGCCTCGGCGAGACCGAGATCGGCGAACTGCTCGAGAAGATGCGCGCGCTCGGGCCGAAGATCGCGCTCATAACGGACGGGCCGAAGGGCGCGTACATCGCCGACGGCGCATCGCGCTTCAAGGTGCCCATGTATCCGGACCCGAAACCGCCCGTCGACCGTACGGGCGCCGGAGACGCGACGACGTCGACGATCGTGGTCGCGCTCGCACTCGGGAAACCCATGGAAGAGGCGCTCCTCTGGGGTCCCGTGAATTCCATGTCGGTCGTGCAGGCGGTCGGAGCGCAAGCGGGCCTGCTCACCCGCGACGCGCTCGAACAATACCTCGCGCAGGCTCCGGAATCCTACGCCGTGACGCCATTCTGATACGCCGGCACGAAAGAGCCGCCGCAGCCCTTAGCCGCGGCGGCTCTTTCGTGCCGCGCTCAGTTTCCCCCGAGTACCCGGCTCTTCAGGATGGAATTCTGGAGCTGCGCGTAATTCGCTTCATTGCTCCCTTGCACGACCTGGTACTGATTCTTGTTCGCCACCTTGATGATGATGAGTGCCGCGCCCGCCCCGAAGATGGTTATGATGAGCGTTGCCAGGTAAGCGTTCGCGCGCTTCTTCATGCCCGAAGTATACGTGAGAAAGAAAGTACCCGGAATGCGCGTGTGGATAGGTTAGCGCTTCGCGAGATCGAACGCCGCGCGGGAAATAGCGTCGGCGTCAAGCTCGTACCGGCGGATGAGCTCGTCCGGACCGCCCGACTGCCCGAACTGATCGCGTACGCCGATTCGGTACTGCGGAAGCGGGCGATGTTCGGCGAGGAATTCGGCGATTGCGCTGCCGAATCCCCCGTTTGCCTGGTGCTCCTCGACGGTCACGACGGCGCGGACCTTTCCTGCGGCCGCAAGAATGGCCTCCTCATCCAACGGCTTCACGGTCGGCATGTGGAGCACGAGGGTCCCGACGCCCTTCTCCTCGAGGCGTTTTGCCGCCTCGAGCGCTTCGTAGGAAAGCGATCCGGTCGAGAACAGCGCGATCTGCGGTTTCTCGCTCTCAGAGAGCCGGAGCGCCTTCCCGATCGAGAACGGCGTCTCGGCAGTCGTGAAGACGGGTGTCGGAGAACGTCCGAAGCGCAGGTATATCGGCCCCTCGTGCGCGGCTGCCGCGATAACCGCCTTGCGCGCTTCTTCGGCGTCGCCGGGCGCGATGACGAGCATGTTCGGCAGCATGCGCATGAGTCCGATGTCCTCAAGCATCTGATGCGTTGCGCCGTCGGGTCCGACCGACACGCCCGCATGCATGCCGCAGACCTTCACGTTCGCCTCGTTAAGCGCGATCGTCGTGCGGATCTGCTCGTAATTCCTACCCGGATTGAAGGCGGCGTAGCTCGCGATGAACGGCACCTTGCCCGCGGCGGCGAACCCCGCGCCTAATCCCGCCATGTTCTGTTCCGCGATGCCGGCCTCGATGAAGCGATCCGGGAATTCTTTCTCGAACCATTCAGCCCGCGTCGATTCCGAAAGATCCGCGCAGAGCACGACGATGCGCGTGTCCGCCTTCCCCGCTTCTACGGCGCCCTTGCCGAATCCGTCGCGCGTGGGCGCTTTCTCGATCTGCGTCGAGAATATCTTGTCCGAGAGTTTCGCGTTCTTGTTCAGCATCATATTTCCAGCATCAGGCATATTCGTGCGGCACCTTGCCGTTCAAGCTGCGCAACTCCCGCAAGAATCGCTTGCCTTCTTCCTTCGTCGGCGGTTTCCCGTGCCAGTGGAAATCGAACTCGATCTCCGGTACGCCCTTGCCCGGGATCGTATGCGCGATGATGCAGACCGGCTTCTCGTAGATGGCATCCGCTTCCTCGACCGCGGCGATGAACGCAGCGATGTCGTTCCCGTTCACCTCGATGACGTGCCAATTGAAGGCCTCGTACTTCGCTTTGAGCGATTCGAGCGGCATCACGTCCTCGGTCATGCCGTCGATCTGGATGTTGTTCCGGTCGATGACCGCGGTCAGGTTCGGGAGCTTCTGCTTCCCCGCCCACATGGCCGCTTCCCACACCATCCCCTCGTCCTGCTCGCCGTCGCCCATGATGCAGAAGACGCGCTGCTTCGTGCCGTCCATGCGGAAGGCGTACGCCATCGCCGCAGCCTGGGAGAGGCCTTCGCCCAAAGGACCGGAAGTCGTCTCGAGTCCCGGCAAGCGCAGGCGCTCGGGATGTCCTTGGAGCCGCGATCCAAAGGCGCGCAGCGTGAGACACTCCTTCACCGGAAAATAGCCCGCGTGCGCCATGGCCGCATAGCGCACCGGGACGACATGACCGTTCGAGAGAATGAGCCGGTCACGCTCGGGCCACGCCGGATGCTTCGGGTCATGCTTCAGGATATGAAAATAGAACGCGGCGAATATGTCCGCGAGGCCGAGCGGACCGGCCGTGTGCCCGCTCTTCGCCGCAACGAGCATCTCAACGATCGTCTCGCGTATCTGCTCGGCTCTTTCTTCGAGCCGCTTCGTCTCGGCATCCGTCACGCTCATATGCCGAGTATAACGTATCCGCTCGAGCGCAGAGCGTTATGAACCTGGTGGAAATCCTTGCGTGACCGGGACGCCCGGGGGCGGGGGCGTCTTCCCGGAAGGGCCGATGCCGCCCGCGGCGGCTGAGACGAAAAAGAAAAGCGCGAGAAGCCCGGCGAGAACGGCCGCCGCGAGCAGCACGTACTGCGCCTGACGTGCGTTGCGGACGAATCCGGTCGCGAGTATCCAGCGCACGAGCACGGGCGTCTCGGGTTGGTGGTACTGAGGGGCGTATTCCTGTTCTCCCTCGAATTGCAGATCGGGCATACGGGTAGATGTTAGAAACCGTTATTGATCGCCCAGTTGGCAAAGCCGAGACAACCCAAGGCCGTATGCGGCCAATAGTGGGGGTCGCTCGGGGACGGCGGCGTATCGAGATACGTCGCGAGCACATAGCGCTGGCCGTTGTCCGAATAATACGCGTACAGTCGCGAACCGGTATCGCTCGCGGCGCAGGCTTGTCCGTCGTCGTTGAATTGCGGGTCCTGCGGCATGGTCGCGATGTCGTTTGCCGGCAGGAGACGCGGCTCCCCTGCGGAGCCCCAGCAGTTCCACCAGGGAGAACTGATGCAGCTGCCGATCGGGTAATGCCCGTTGTCCGAATAGTAGAGTTCGAGCGCCGTCGCTACCGATTCGAGGTCGCTCATGCGTTTCGCATCGTCTCCTTTCTGTCGCGCCGTATTCAGGGACGCAAGGATTATGCTCGAGAGGAGCCCGATGATGGCGATGACGACCAGGAGCTCGATGAGCGTGAAGCCGCGTTCACGATTACACGCCATACGAGTTCTCGAGATCCGCGTACTTCGCCGCTTCGGCGACCGGATCGGCCGCGCGCAAGAGACCGCTGCCGACGATGACATTCGACACCCCGAGCGCGGCGAGCTCCTTGGCTTCGGAGAGCTTCACGCCGCCGTCCACCTGGACCGGAATGTCCGGATACCGCTTCCGGAACGCGCGGACGCGCTCGTAGACGCGTCGGTCGAAGGGCTGTCCTTGCCGTCCGATCTGCCTGATGCCCATGAATTGGACGTAGTCCGCAAGCTCGAGCGACCGCTCGATGATCGGCAGATCGCTCGCGAGATTGAGCGCGACGCCGAACGACACGAGACCGGAGCGGAAACCCGGTCCCGCGGAGTGGCGCAGATGCATGCGTTCAAGGAGCCGCGGGAGATCGGTCGTGCTCTCGGCATGGAAGGTGAGCCGCGAGGCGCCGAGCGAAAGCCAGACGTCTCCCGCGCGTTCTGCATCGAGATTCATGAGGTCTATCTCGTACTCGAATCGTTCAATCGCGGGCAAGAGCTCTCCGCGCTCCGCCATGGAGCGGAACGCGCGCACGTCGGTGTACGGCCAGGAGGCAGGGCGCGCGAATTGCCCGTCGACGGTATCTATCTGCACGCGCGTTACGGTCGGCATCTTCTCGAAGAGCGCGACCGCGCGTTCGAGATCCTCGCGCGAATTCGGGAGTACGGCCGGGACGAGCAGATGCATACGGATAGAGTAACCCCGCGGGCGGCTCTGCGAGCCGCCCGCGTGGGGATTGCCGGATAGGTTCAGAATTTCGCGAGGCGCCGGACGTGCCGCTCCTCTCCGGAGAACGAGGTTTTGAGGAAGACCCGCAGCGCGTCCGATGCTTGCTCCTCCGAGAGGAATCGGGCGCCGAGCGAGAGGATGTTCGCGTCGTTGTGCGCGCGTTCGGACTCGAGCATCGTGAGCGTGTCTCCGTCCGCGTCCGTCTGCGGATGCGGCTCGGGACCGTAGTAGACCGCGGCGCGTACGCCGCGTACGCGATTCGCGCACATCGCCTCCCCCTGGCCGCTTCCGCCGATCACGACTCCGAAACTCCCCGGCTCGCCCGCGACCTTCTCGGCGCACGGCGTCACGAAATCCGGATAATCGTCGCCGGGCGTAAGCGCATGCGCGCCGCAATCCTCCGTCTCGTGTCCGAGCGCCTGCGCTTCCGTGATGAGCGAGTGCTTGAGCGCGAATCCGGCGTGATCCGAGGCGAAATACAATTTCATGGGAAATTATATTACGAACTGGGAGCTTCCCTCATTCATAATTCTTATTTCCTAACTCTGCGTCTTGGCTACCGCCAAGACGTGCCGCACGAGCGCTTCGGTGTAGCCCATCTCGTTGTCATACCAGGCGAGCACCTTCACGAGGTTCCCGCCCACGACGCGCGTCATGCCGAGATCGGCGATGGAGGCGTGGGGCTGTCCGACAATGTCGCTCGAGACGAGCTCGTCATCGGTGGCGTCGAAGATACCCTCCCATACCGGCTTCTTCGCCGCATCGCGGAGAATCTGATTCACCTCCTCTTTCGTCGTCGGCCGCTTCGCGATGAAGGTGACGTCCGCGATCGACCCTGCGGGCACCGGCACGCGCAAGCTTATGCCGTCGAAGTTTCCGTCGAGCGGCGTGTACGCTTTCGTCACCGCGATCGCGGCACCGGTCGAGGTCGGCACGATGTTCTGGGCGGCCGCGCGTCCTTCCTTCATGTCCTTCTTCGCCGGACCGTCCACGATGGATTGCGAGGCGGTGTACGCATGTGTGGTCGAGAGTATCGCCTTTTCCATGCCGATGGCCTCATCAAGAATCTTGATGACCGGACTCGAGGCGTTCGTCGTGCAGGAGCCGTTGCTCGTCACCGAGCAGGTGCCGAACCGCTCCTCGTTCACGCCCATGAGAATGGTCGCGCCGATGGATTCATCTCCCTTCGCCGGCGCCGAGATGACGACGTGCTTCGCCCCGGCCTGCACGTGCCTCTGCGCGTCTTCATACCGCGTGAAGAAACCCGTTGATTCGACCACCACGTCCACCCCGAGCTCTTTCCAGGGCAGATTCGCCGGATCCTTCTCCTGCAGGAACTTCACCTCCTTGCCGTCGATCACGAGGTTCCCGTCCTTCACCTCGACCGAGAACGGCGCGCGATGGTAGACCGTGTCATATCGCAGGAGGTACGCGAGGTTCTCGATGGAACCCAGATCATTGATCGCCACGAGCTCGATGTCTCGTCCGTGACTCCGGCGCGCGAAAGCGCGCCCTATCCTGCCAAAACCGTTGATTGCAACCCGAGTAGCCATGTCGTATGTGAAGTTATGAACAAACGCTCACTGAGCGATGCCTTCTCAGTCTACACCTGTCCCGATGCGTCCTTGTCCACAGAGGCTTTCGGCTGGCTTTCACGCAATTTCCGACTTCGGCCCTTACGCGGCGGGCGTCGAGGAAGCCGTGCTGGCCGTGGTGGTAGTCGGGGTAGAGGTCGCAGTGCTGCCCGAGCTGACGGTCGTGCCGGAAGACGTCGTGGAGCTTGAGGAGGTGGTCGAGGAGCTCGTCGGGGTCGACGTTGCGGTCGTGCTCGTAGACGGCGTCGAGGAGGCCGCCGGAGCAAGGACCGTCACAACGCGGGAAGCGCTGCCGGTAAGTCCGGCTGAATCGGTCACGCGGTAGGTCAGCGTGTAGACGCCGAGGGTCGATGCGTGTACCGAGCCGGTCTCCGTAATCTTGCTCGTGAGATTCCCGTCGACCGCGTCGGTCGCCGTCGCGCCCGGGTCGGTGAACGTCCCGCCCTGGGTGAGCTCCATCGCCGCCGCTCCGTTAAGCGTCACCACCGGCGGCGTCGCGCTCGATGAGCCGCTCGAAGCTGACGTCGAGGATGCCGTGCTCGTTGTGGTCGTCACGGTGGTGGTACTCGTGGGCGGCGTCGAGCTTGCGGCGCCAAGGTTCACGGTGCCGTCAGGATTCCCGACAATGACCGAGCGCATCGCGGTCGCGCTATTCCCCGCGGAGTCGGTCGCCTTGTAGGTGATGATGTAGGTCGTCGGCACGGAGGTATCAAGCGTCGAGAGGGCGCCCATGAACTGCACGCCGTTCACGAAGGTCTGGTAGGTCGAGAGCGTGCCGTCGACCGGATCCGTGATGGAGAGGCCCGGCTCGGCATAGGTACCGCCCACGGAGACGTGCACCGGATTATCGCCGAGGAGCGTGATGGTCGGGCCTTGGCTCGTCGTGCCCGTCGAAACGCTCGACGTGCCTGAGGTGCCGAAGCTTCCATCTGGCGTCGAGGTGGCGATCTGGCCCTGCGTCTGCACGAGGAAATAGTCGAAGGATACGTCCTGTGGCTGCATCTGCGAGAGCACGACGCGGAAGCTGCCGTTCATCTTGTCGGAGACCCACCACGAGCCCGTCACCTGGCCGTTGAAGGTGATGAAGATCTTCGTGGACGGTTCGACCTGAGCATTGCTTATCTGCACCACCGTATTGCCGGCGATGATAGTGCCCGAGCCCGCGGCGCTCGTGCCGGAAGAGTCGGTCGCCGCGACGAGGCGGTTGAACACGAGCGTATTGAACTGCGCGATGCCCTTCTGGATGATGACGCCGAGATCATTCAGCACGGTGGTAAGCGTCGAGGTCGAGAGCGCGATCGGCGAGCCGCTCGCGGACGTGATACTTCCGTTCTCAAGTTTGGCTACGCGCGTCTCGAGGTCGCTCACCTGCGCCGCGATGTTCTCCTGGCGCAACTCGATCTGCTGCATCGCAGTAAGAGAGAAGGTCTCAAGCTTGTAGAGGTCGATACCCTGACCGCTATTCGCCACGATCTGCGGGGCGAGCTGCTCGGCATCCTGCACGATGAGGCCGAGGCGTGGCGTATCGTTCTGGTTCTCGGTCTTATAGAGGTAGGTCGCCGCATGAAGCTTCATGAGTTCAGCGAGCGTTGAGGAAGCTTCTGCGGGCGTGAGGTACTGGATATTGGTCTTCGCCTGGCGCAGGGAAAGGTTCACGAAGCCGGTCGCCTCCACGTCACCGCCAACCGCAACCTTGTACTGGCTCGATGTCGTCGTACCGATACCGACGTTGCCCGTCTGCGCGTTGTATATCATCGCCGGCGCCGAAATGGTCGTGGTTGCCGTCGACGAGGCGACCTCAATCCAATTCGTACGATCGTTCAGCGCTTGTACACCCGCGACAAGATACGCATCGAATTTAGGCGTAAGCCCTATGGTGTACTCCGATGATCCAGCGCCGCCTACGAGCGAACAGTCCGCGCCGTTGCAGGTGGTGGTTGAGACCATGTCCGGGAATACCTGTGCGAGCTGCTGCGCGACAAAGCCTCCCGGAGTCTGCTGATTGCCGTGGTCCTGCGGATTGATCCAATTATAGACCACCGGATTGAGTTCACTTATCGCCGCAAGCGCCTGTCCGCCGTTTATGGTTGTGATATTCGTCTTCAACCGCTCGTCAGACGTAGTGTGTATGGTGCCATCGGAGTCATACATGGTACCGCCAGCATAGATATTATTTTGAACATCTAAGTAGCCATCGCTTGCAGCCGATAAACCATTTGGAGAAGTGCCGAGACCATCTCCTACGAAGATAGATCCGTCAGTCTGAATAGATAGCTGACCTGGTGACGACGCGAATGTGAATAGTTGAGACCCGGAACCAGTTGTAAGTATCCCCGCGGCTGCAGTTTCTCCTGTGATTGAGCCAAACCAAGCCGAAGTGCCAAGATTCCAAGTATCGCCGCTTCCATCCGTAGAAGGTATAACAAGATTACTCGTATAACTTATATCTCCATTAACGGTCAGGGCCGAACCGGCGTTTGTCGTACCGATTCCCATATTTCCGGCAAAATAAGAACTGCCGTCCGCCTTCACAGCAAAGTTGGTGGTTCCATTCGTAATACCTTGGAAATATATATTGGGGCTTCCAGTTGGATTATCTGTTTCTGCAAGAAACATACCGCTTGGATATCCGTATGTGTTGCCGATTTCATGCGCAGTAAAGAAGTTCTGCCCGACGCTCGTTGAAACCGTAGTAGCGCCGTATTGATTCACCGTGAATGCTGTAGCGCCTGAAATATTAGTTCCTACGCTAAAGAGTGCCGAGGGGTTGGTTTGCCCAATGCCGACGTTTCCATTGTTATCGAGCACGATGCCATTACCCCATGTGACTTGGCTGCCTGGGCTAATCCCTGAAGCATAATTAAACTGCAACTGGTTACTCTCTTTGTAAATCTGGAAGTTTGATCCCGTTTAGGAACTATGCCAGTTCCCGTTGTAATAGGCGTCGAAGTTAAGTGCGACATTGTTATGGGCCCAGTTCAACTGCTGGTAAAGAGGGTAGTTGTCTGCCGTCGTATAGACATCCAGATGAGGCCCGCTCTGGCTTGAATCAGGGCCATCGAGAGTAAGTCTCGCATCTGGGTGCATAGTCCCCAGACCGACGTCACCGGTTACAAGTTGTAGTGTTGGCGTAGCCAGCCAGTTCGTCGAGAGTGCGGAACCACCAGGGAGAGAGAGTGAAAGAGCATTCGATCTATAAACATTACCCGTAATTGTCGCGGTAACGGTAATATCCGCTAAATAAATATTCGTATTCAGTAATCCTTCTACCACTATTGCAGGTGTCGATCCGTTGTTCGGATCGTATATCGCGACAGCTGGAGAAGTGGCCCAGGAATAATATGTCCCTGACTCATTATTGAAACTGACCAGTTGCACGTCACTCAACAATTCGCCACCACCGTTGTCCAAAGATGCGTCTGCACTAATTACTGCCGTCGCCATAGGTGTTCCCGTATCTCCTCCCCAATTCACTGTAATCAGAAGATGCCCGACGAACTGTCCGTTCAGATTTATGTTTGTCCCACTCGAAGTACCATTGACAACTATGGATTGCGTCGTTGAAAGTGCCGTGTCCACCCCATTGTTTGCATTTTGACTTGTATTGCCCGCACGAAGAGTGAGCCCATTGCTTACATCGAGGCCTGTCAAAGGATTCGTTGTCCCGATACCTACGTTGCCACCGTTGTCTATCACCATGCGGGTCGTGTAGCTCTCAGAACCGATAGGCGCCCCGGGGGCAGTCTGGAAGAGGAAAGATCCATCATTCGTTGTAATCGTATGCGGCATAGCCGTGATTCTTGACGAGTTCGTCCCTTTTCGCGGACTTGAGGTCTTCCCGCATCATTTCGGCAACCAGCTCTTCGAACCCGATC
>JAJXVW010000058.1 GCA_021781935.1 bacterium | reverse complement strand
GCGTGCCCTTTCTGTATGCGCGTAAGGTCGAAAGCCTCGACGAGCTCATCTCGCGAAAGATACTCGCGCTCGCCGCCCGGGTTCCAGCCGAGAAATGCGAGATAGTTGAGCATCGCCTCGGGCAGCATACCTTGGTCGCGGTACTCGGTGAGCGCTTTCGCTCCTTTGCGTTTCGAGAGCTTGGTGCGGTCGGGGTTAAGGATAAGCGGCAGGTGCGCATAAGCAGGCAGCGGGAAACCGAGCGCGCGCTGGATGAGTATCTGCCGCGGCGTGTTTGCGATATGGTCTTCGCCGCGGATGACGTGCGTGATGCCCTCGTCCGCATCGTCGACGACGACGGCGAAATGAAAGACCGGCTCGTCAAAAGAACGCGCGATGATGAAGTCGCCGAGATCGCTCACGTCCATCGTTATCTCTCCGCGGATGCCGTCGACAAAGGAGATCGCGCCGCCCGGGTTTCTGAAACGGATGACCTCTTCCCGATCGCCCGGATTTTTCGGTGTCTCCTTTGAAACATAGGCGATACCCGCGGCAACCGATTTTTCAAGGAGTTCGCGGTGGCGCGCCGCATTGTCGCTCTGGCGATACCGGCGGTCAGCAGGAAGATCGAGCCACGCGAGCGACTCGAGGATATTCGCCTCGTATTCGGGCTTCGACCGCTCTTTGTCCGTATCTTCTATGCGCAGCACGAACGAACCATCGGTATGTTTTGCGAAAAGATAGGCGAAGACAGCAGTGCGATAATTACCGGCATGTAAAAGGCCGGTCGGCGAAGGAGCGAAACGAGTGACGACCGCGCTCATGATTCGTGGGCGAGCGCGATAGCGAGCACCTCGCCGGCAAGGATGCGCGCGGCGTCGGGATCGGTGAATCCTGCCGCGGAAGATTTCATGCGCTCCGCCAGTCCGGGATCGTTCAGGACGCGCTGTATCTCTGAAGCGAGGATATGGGGGGTAAGATTCTCTTCCTCGATGACGATAGCGGCTCCCGTCCGGGCGTAGGTATACGCATTGGCGCGCTGGTCATGGCTCACGGACTCGGGAATCGGGATAAGGATCGCCGGTTTCCTCCAGAGGCTGATTTCCGCTATGGCGCTCGAGCCGGCGCGGGAGACGATGATATCAGCGACGCCGGCGGCTCTCTGAAGCGACGTCTCGGAGAGGTAGTTGAAAGGATGATACCGGCCTGCGTGCGGATCTTTCGTGAGCGCGACTTGCGCAATCGCCTCCACGCTCTTGAAGTGCAGCTGTCCGGTCTGATGGATGATGTTCGCGAAAGAGACGAGGCTCGTGAGCGAGGAAAGCACCGACTCGTTTATCTTTGCCGCCCCTTGGGAGCCTCCCAGGATGAGGATGGTCGGCACGCCCGTCTCGAGCCCGAGGTACTGTCGCGCGCCTTCCGGCTCTACACGCATGAGCGCCTTCCGGATCGGAATGCCGGTGCGCGCGATCTTGCCCTGAACGCTTTTGGGGAAGTATGCCGCAGCGCTCTCGAAGGATATGGCGATCTTCGCGGCGAGCTTTGCAGCCAGCAGGTTCGCCCGGCCGGGCTTCGCATCCGACTCGTGAATGATGATAGGGATACGGAGTAGCCATGCGGCAAGCACGATCGGCACGCTGCCGTACCCGCCTTTGCTCACCACGACGTCCGGATACAGCCGGAAAAGCGTCAGCAATGCGGAGAAGAGGCCGGCAAGCGTCGTGAAGCTGCCGGTGAAATTCTCCAAGGAGGCGTAGCGGCGGACTTTCCCCGCGGGGATCCTTATATAGGCGATGCCGTTTTCGAAAAGGGCCTTCTGGTCCAGCGGCTCCGGCGCGAGGAAATAGAGTTTGGGCGCCACGAGCCGCTGTTCCCTGACCATATCGTTAATCGCCTCGGTGATAGCTATGATCGGGTAGAAGTGCCCGCCCGTTCCCCCGCCCGTAAACACGATAGTCATACGCCAACTACTATAGCAGTTTTCAGGTCTTGCGCCGCGCGGCGACATTGAGGATAAAGCCGCACATGAGGAACGTGGCCACAAGAGCGGTTCCCCCATGGGAGACAAAAGGCAGCGGCAGGCCGGTAAGCGGGATGATGCCGAGCATCGCGCCTATATTGATGAAAGCCTGCAGGATGATATTGAAGGAGAATCCAAGCGCGACGAGGCCACCGAAAAGGTCGTTCGAATTGCCCGCTATCACGATGCCGCGCGCCGCAAGAGCGATGAAGAGCGCGAGGAGCAGCGTCGCACCAAAAAATCCTGTTTCCTCAGCGAAAACCGCGAAAACGGAATCGCCGTCGGGTTCCGGCAGGTAGTTGAACTTTTCCACGCTCTGTCCGAATCCTCGGCCGAGGAGTCCACCGGAGCCGATAGCCAGCAAGGATTGCTGTATCTGATACCCGCTGCTCAGCGAATGGGCCGAAGGGTCGATGAACGTCTTTACGCGCTCAAGCACGTAGGGCCGCATGAGGACGACGATGCCGAACGCGATGATGATGCCGAACGCGATGATGCCGAAGTCACGCCACGGAGCCCCTGCGACAAAATACATCGCGAGACCGGTCGTGAGAAGAAGGAGCGTCGTCGAGGTATTCGGCTGGGCGAGCAGAAGAGCGGCCGGAAGCGCGAGGAGGGCGACGAAAGGAAGCAACCCTTTCTTCGGGTTCGCGAGCTGACGTGCGCGGGGCGCGAGCCAGCTCGCGAGCATGAGTACGAAACCGATCTTCAAGAATTCCGCAGGCTGCACGGTCGTAAAATGGAGATTGATCCAACGCGTCGCACCGCCCGCGTGGAACCCGATACCCGGTACGAAAACGAGCGCGGTGAAGAAGACCGTTGCGCCGTAGATATACGGCG
Organism: bacterium; assembly: GCA_021781935.1. Lineage (GTDB taxonomy): Bacteria > Patescibacteriota > Minisyncoccia > Phycocordibacterales > Phycocordibacteraceae > C7867-001. Next base: position 440 of record JAJXVW010000058.1, on the reverse strand, counting down.
CAAAGCGTTTTATGCGGTCGAGCGGCACGGCGCGCGCAAGAAGGAACGCTATGAATCCTAGGCCGAGCCCGAGACCCGCCTGAAGCAGGATATCCCGCGAGATCGAGGCGTTTTCTCGGGCAAGGAGGCCGAGAGCGGCCGAAGAGAATATCGCGAGGCCGGAAAGCGCCAGGGAAATAACCAGCGTGAAGAAGACGCGGTCGCCGGAGACGAATTTCATGGCAGGCGCGCGAGGAGCGCGATGGAGAGCCCGAGGACGCCCGCAATGATGGTGATGACCCAATAGCGCATGGTGACTTTCGCGGCCGGCCAGCCGATCGCTTCGAAGTGGTGATGGATGGGCGCGACGCGGAACAGTTTCTTATGAAAGACTTTTTTCCAGAATACTTGCATGATTGTCGTTACGACGGTCGCCGTCAAGGGAAGCGCGACGATCGGAA
>JAJXVW010000007.1 GCA_021781935.1 bacterium | reverse complement strand
GCGTACTCGATCGCGCCTATGGTGCGCATGACCGCATCGAACGGCCCCTTCACGCTCACGGAGAGATCGAGCGCGGGATGGGTCCCTGCGTTCGCCGCAGACACGGAGAGCACCGTGACGTCGGCCCCGAGCGTTTGCCCGCGCGTCTGGAGATCGTCGATGAAATTCACAATGTTCGCATCGGAGACGAAATACGCGCGTACGCTCGCCTCGTCGCCGGCGATCTGCGAGAGTGCGGCGCGCGCCGCCGCAATCCGCTTTGCCGTTTGCTGCGCGTCTTCAATCCGTCCCTGGATGCCCGCGACGCGGGCGCTCTCGCTCGCGAGCGCGTTGTACCAGATGCCGCAGGCGACGACCGCGGCGAGAAATATGACCGCGGCGACCGAGACCTGGATGAACGGCGAGGAGAGTCTCATGGATTTTTAAGCGTTATCGTTATCGAAAACGGGATAGCGGAGTCTTTCGCATAGACCGAGACCGGCAGGTCGACGCTTGATGCGAATGGCGCCGCCTGAATCGCAATCTGATACTGCCGCAGCGAGTCCCGCGTCGCGGCAATGCCGGAGACGATGATCTGCCCCGCAGAGGATGACGAGGGCGGCGCATAGGAAATTTGCGAGAGGGTGATCCCGGGCCGCGCGATCGCGAGCAGCGCACTGAATTGACCGGTAACCGAGGGCTCGGATCCGAGCGCAAGCAGGGTGCCGGCGTCCTTCGAGAGCGCCTCGAGACGGGCCGAGAGCTGCGATTCGTCCGACGAGGCGAGCGACCGCTGCAGTTCGGCGAGCCGCGCGCTCTTCGTTTTCGCCGTGCTCGAAAGAAAAAGGTAGGTAGGCACGAGGAGAACGCCGTAGATAAGGACGAGCGCCGTCGCCGCAAACATCCCCACTACCGCCAGCCGGAGGAAGTACTCGCGGCGGAGCGCGCGCTTACGTTCGGTCGGAAGAAGATCGGTATACGAGTTACGCATGGTTTCCTCGGTAATCCCTGAGCGCGAGCCCGATCGCAGTCGCATATGCGAGCGATTCGTTGTAGTCGAGATCCGGCAGCCAATGGTCGCGCGAAGCGAGGTTCGTGAAGACGTCGCCCGTCGCTACCGGAATACGGAGTGAACCCTCGAGATACTCGGGCAGCCCGCGAACGGAAGCGTTCCCCCCCGCTAGAATCGCCTGCGTTACCGGCTCGTGCGCGCTCGCGTGCGCCGCGTGGCTCTGCCAGTACTCGAGATGACGCGCGATCTCATCGCGGATCGCCGACACCGTCGAGAGCATGGCGGCGAGGTAATCCTCGTTGCCCGGCGCCGGCACGATGCCGCGCTCGGCTTTCACCTTTCGCGCTTCGGTTTCGGTCACGCCGAAATGCTTCTGCACCGCGAGCGTGAGGGCGTGGCCGCCGATGCCGATGGTCGCGGCAAAACGCGGGATGCGCGCCTGGACTATCGCGAGCTTCGTCGTCGTCTTGCCGACATCGATGATGAGCGTCGTGGACTCGTCGCCATGCGGCAGGAGCGCGCGCGCCATGGCGAACGTTTCTCCCTCAAGCGCACGCACGGCGACCCCGGCTTCATCGAAGACCGCGAGCGTCTCGTCGACGACGCGCCGAGCGAACCCGATTCCCGCGACGAGCGTATCTCCTTTCTCGTCGAGACCGGCATCGACGATGTCGAACGCCGCATCCTGGGGCGGAAGCGGTATGAGCTCGTCGAGATGCTGCTCAACCTCGGTACGCCGGTCGGCTTTCGAGCCGGAAACGACCGCGCTCTCAAAGAGGTACGACTTCGACTCGGGAAGCGCGGCGTTCGCGGAATCGAGGCGCGTGCGCTTCGCGACATCACGGATGGTCTTCGCCACCGTAGCGTGATCCGTTATCTCGCCGTCCGTGAATGCCCCTGCGGCGTACTGGATCTGATCGTAGGATGCGAGCGTGAGGCCATACGAGCTCTCGGAGAGCTGCACCGCTTTCACGCCGCTCGTCGAAACATCGATGCCCGCGAGCGGCAGCGCGAGGTAGCGCGGCGGAGCGAACGCGCTGCGGAGCCGATCACGAAGAACCGAGGACATACCTGCATGATACAGGCTTCGCGCGAGGAAACGAGGCGCGGATACGGGAAAACTGCGTTAGTGCGCCGCGGTTCCCGGAGGCACCGGACGATCCGGCGTGAGGAATGCGAACGTATTCCCCTCCCCGACCGCAAAAAGCATCCCGTTGCTTTCGATGCCTTTAATGACGCGTGGTTCAAGATTCGTGACGTATGCGAGCTGCCGACCGACAAGACTTTCCGCGTCGGTGTATGCCGCTATGCCCGAGACGATCGTGCGCGGACCGTCCGGTTCGCCGAAATCCACCGTGCACCGGATGAGCTTATCGGTTTCCGGCACCCGCTCGGCATGGAGTACGGTTCCAACCGAAACCTCTATCTTGCTAAAGTCGTCAAACGAGATGCGCGGCTTACTCATGGCGCGTGGTGAGATAACTCGTAAGGATGAGCGCGGCAGCCGAAGCATCGACGGGCGCTCTCGAACGCCGCGCGCGGCTTTTAGGCTGCTTCTGCGGCAGCCGGCGTGCGGCAGCGGTCGTATATACCTCGGATTCGTAGCGGATCGGCACGCCGGTACGCGCGGAAAGATCCTCCCCGAAAGCGCGGGCCGCCTGCGCGACCGGATTCAAACCTCCATCGAGAGTACGGGATTCGCCCACGACGACCACCTGAACATCCTTTTCCGCGATGAGCCGTGCCACCGTATCGACGAGCGCCCCCGTATTCGGCACGACCGCGTGCGGGAAACCCATGAGTCCGGCTTCGTCCGAAAGGGCGAGCCCGACTTTTTTGGTTCCATAGTCCACGCCGAGGTATCTCATACGATGCCGGTAATCATATGGTATTATCCCGCCATATGCATTTCACTCCGTTTTACGCAGCCCCGTTCGGACCCTTCGCGACAGGAGGGTTCATCGCGCTCGCGTTCATCGCCGTCCTGTGGGAAATCGTGCTGAAGGGATTCGGACTCTGGTACTCGGCCCGGAGCAAGCAAAAATGGTGGTTCATCGCAATGCTTATTTTTAACACGCTCGGGATACTTCCTATCATCTACCTCCTCTGGTTCCGCCCGAAAGACAGCGTGCAGCACACGCGCGAAGAATCCCCGGTGCACATTTCATCACCGGCGGAGTAGTACCTACGGATAGGTGGCCGAGTGGTCTAAGGCACCGGTCTTGAAAACCGGCACACCGCAAGGTGTCGTGGGTTCGAATCCCACCCTATCCGCCATCACGCCGAGACGCATCGTTCCTCTTGTGCACAAAGCACGCGGAACGCGCGGCCCGGGGACGCCGTTGTTTTGCTATCATGACGCGTATGAGGCGCATCCCGCTCTTTGAATGGGAGGGATTCGAGTACGAGCACAGCCCGAAAACTGCAGACTGGTATTGGGCGCTCGGCATACTGGCGGTCGCGGCAACCGTTGCCGCGCTCCTTTTCAGCAACTATCTTCTCGCCATACTCATAGTCATCGCCGCAACGACGATCGCGCTCCACGCGACGCGGCAACCGCCGCTCCATCGCTTCGGACTCGATAACGACGGTCTCTACGTCGGAGAGGAGTTCCATCCGTTTGCGCGCATGACGAGTTTCTCCGTGCTCGAGGATATCGAAGGAGAACTTCCTCCACTGCTCTCGATCCACACGGATCACTGGCTCACGCCGCATCTCGAAATACCGCTCGAAGGCGTCGATGCCGACGGCGTATACGCGCACCTGCTCATGCATGTCGAGGAGAAAGAACACCGGCCAACGCTGGCGCATGTTATCGAAGCCTGGCTCGGGTTCTGACTGGAGGCTTGGTTTTTCCGTCTTTTTCCGCTAGAGTCTTGAGCGAGGAATCGTCTCAAAAGGGACGATTCAACCTCGCCGCCCTCGTCGTTCAATGGATAGGACGCATCCTTGCGGAGGATGTAATGTGGGTTCGATTCCTGCCGGGGGCACCTGAACGAAAACAGCGCCTGCGCGCTGTTTTCGTATACCCGCGCTTGCCGGAGCGAGGTTTCGTCAGCAGGCGGAATCGGGCGTTTTCTATGCTCGCACGCTATACTTTTGGCATGAACCCTCGCACGTCCGGCATTTTCATCGGCCTTATCGTCGTCGCTATGTTCGTAACCGGCGCAGTCGCATTTCCGCACCTGCCCGCAATCGTGCCGGCGTACGCGAATCGAACGACGGGAGCCGGAGAACAGCGCCTCTGGGTGGTTCTTATCCTGCCGCTTATGGCGGCCGCATTCTGGGGCCTTTGGGCGCTCCTGCCCGGTATCGATCCCATCGTTCCCGGTTTCAAGGGTTTCCGTTACGCCTACGATTTCTTCTGGATTCTCCTCATCGCGCTCCTCGCACTCGTGTACGCGACCCAGCTCGGTGACAGTTTCGGCTGGACGCTCACGCCCGCGCGCGTCGCGCTGCCGGGGGCCGGTGTCCTCCTCCTTTCGCTCGGCGCCATCTTGCCGCGCATCCGCCGAAACTGGTTTTTCGGCGTTCGAACCCCGTGGACGCTTTCGAGCGATACGGTGTGGAACCGGACGAACCGTGTCGGTGCGTGGCTCTTTGCCTGCGCAGGCGTCGTAAGCCTGGCCGGATCGTTTATCGCGGGGAGCTCGTTGTGGTGGTACCTCGCCGCGCCGGTCCTCTCGGCCGCTATCGCGAGCGCCGTGTATTCCTACGTGTTATACGCACGCGGATAGAGCGACCCGGGACCGCGCATGCGGTAGCATCGCATTTCATGGATGCTTCCGGGGGCGGGCGTGAAGAACACCGCTAGTGTAGTATCGATGGCATTCCTCCCATCGTTCAACGGATAGGACGCGAGATTCCGGATCTCGTAATGTAGGTTCGATTCCTGCTGGGAGGACTCGGAGGCGCGCCCAAAAGCGCAAGCCCCGCGCTTCTGGCGCGCGGGGCTTGCTTCAAAACAGCGTTACGCCTGTGCGCGGCGGATGCTTGCGGCGAGGCGGGCCTTCTTACGATCAGCGGTATTGCCCTTCAGGATGCCTTGCTTCTCCGCCTTGTCGATTGCCTTCTGCGCCGCCGGCAGAAGCGCCTGTGCGCCGCTGACGTCTCCTGCAGCTATCGCCTTCTTGAATGACTTCGTCGCGGCAGCGAGTGCGGCCTTACGGCGGAGATTGAATACGTGACGACGCTTCGCCACGCGATTCGCTTTCTTTGCGGAAGAGGTTATTGCCATGTGGGCGGAATAGTACCCCGAAGGCGGCGTCGCCGCAAGTTTGTCCTGTCAAGGCCTGTGCCCTATAGTTTGGCAGGAATCGCACACCTAAGAGAGGACCTCGTGAGACCGGAAGATGTACATCGATTGAATGCAGCGCTCACCGGGGTGGATGCTGACATCATCCTGAACGTGTGCGAGTACGCCTTCAGAAAACCCGTACTTGCGACGAGCGGCGGCCCGAACTCCGGCATGCTGTGGCACATGGTACACAAGCGTTTCGGCTGCCGCTTCCCCGCAGTATTCGTTAACCCCGGCGACGTCCCGCCAGAGAATCTGCGGTATCTGGCGGTGCTCGCGAGACGCTATCCGCTCGCGCTTAGCACGCATGAGCCGGATCCTCCAGCAACCGCCGGTGAACTCGAAATGATCGCGGCAGGCGGGGAGGTGCGCCTCGAGGCGTACGAACGCACCAAGCACCTCACTCTCCGCCTCGCACTTCAGGAACACGGCGCGGACTGCGTCATCTTCGGGGCGCGCGCCGATCAGAGCGGGGCGCGCGACGGGCGTTTGAAGCTGCTCACGCGCTGCCTTATCGCCCGCACCGACGGACGGACGGGAGCGTATCCGAACTACCGGAAGACTAACCAGGACACGGAAGAGTATTGTCGGCAGCAGGGTATCCCCTTCCATGAGTTCGGCCCGCCCGGGGGCGAACGGATCGAATGCGGGATTCACACGTAGCAACCCATACCTTGACCGGCGGCTCTGAGCCGCCGGTTTTTCCTTCTCCGAGAACGCGGGTGGTAGGATAGGATTCATGATTCGGCAGATTCGCGGCAAGGTACTTTCCATTTCTCCTCTCGATGCCGTCATCGACATCGCCGGTTTCGGCGTCCAGGTACACATGAGCGCGCCTGAAGCGCTTCGCATTGGAGCGGAGGCTTCGCTCGCGACGCATTTGGCGGTGAAGCAGGACAGTATGGATCTTTACGGTTTTACGGACGCGGCCGACCGCGATCTGTTCGAGAAGCTCATCGATGTCCCGGGAGTGGGCCCCAAGACCGCGCTCGCCATCCTGCGTCGCAGTCCGCGAGCGGCGCTCATGGGCGCCATCGCGACTCGCGACCTCGCCTACCTCACGAAAGTCGCCGGCCTCGGGAAGAAGAGCGCTGAAAAGATGCTCGTCGAGCTCGCCGAGAAGATGGATGGCGGATCTCACGATGACACGGACACCGAAGTGTTCGAAACCCTGGTCGCGCTCGGCTACACGGAACGCGAAGCGCGCACGGCGGTGCAGGCCGTCCCTCGGGAAATCTCGGGAAAGGAGGCCCGGTTACGCGCGGCGCTCACCGGTGCATCGAAATAGCATGCGGAAACTGCGCCGGACGATTCTCTCCCCGTATCATTATCTCTGGGCTATCGGCTCAGCGCTGTACTACGGATTTCCTGCGCGCAAGCTCACCGTCGTCGGCGTGACCGGCACGAAGGGAAAATCGTCGGTCACGGAGATGCTCTATGCGACCCTTTCGGCGAGCGGGAAGAAGGTTGCGGTCGCGGGAACGATCCGCTTCGCGATCGGGGGAGAGCACCGACCGAACCTCACGAAGATGACGCTCCCAGGACGCGGCTTCATCCAGCAATTTCTCGCCGAAGCGGTTCGGAAGGGGTGTACGCACGCGGTCATCGAAATCACGAGCGAGTCGACGCTTCAGCATCGTCATCGCTTCCTTTTCCTCGACGCGCTCATTTTCACGAATCTTCACCCCGAGCATATCGAGAGCCACGGGTCGTTCGAGAAATACGCGGCGGCAAAATTGCGCATCGGGAAAGCGCTCGCGGCTTCCCCGAAGCGGCCGCGCGCGATGATCGCGAACGCCGATAACCCGCACAGCGCGCCGTACCTTGCGTTGCCGGTCGAAGTAAAACTCCCCTTCTCCTATGCGGAAGCAAGAGAGGTCGTCCTCGGTGCAGGAACCGCGATGTTCACCTACGGAGACGTGCCCTTCCGCCTCAAGCTTCCCGGAAGCTTCAGCATCATGAACGCGCTCGCGGTCATAAAGGCTTGCGAGTTCCTCAAGGTCCCGCTTGCACAGGCGAGCAACGCACTCTCTGCTCTCGAACGCATCCCGGGGAGAACCGAGCGCATCGACCTCGGCCAGCCATTCACCGCGGTCGTCGACTACGCGCATACGCCCGATTCGCTGAAAGCGCTCTACGACGCATATCCCGTACGCCGTATCTGCGTGCTCGGAAATACCGGCGGCGGGCGCGACACATGGAAGCGACCGCTCATGGGAAAGATCGCGGACGAGCACTGCGCGACCGTCATACTCACGAATGAGGACCCGTACGACGAAGATCCCCGGGAGATCATCGAGTCGATGGCCGCGGGCATGCAGCATTCGCCGGAGATCATCATGGATCGTCGGGAAGCGATCGCGCGCGCGCTGTCGCTTGCGCAGCCGGGTGATGCCGTTCTGATTACCGGAAAGGGAACCGACCCCTTCATCATGGGACCGCGTGGGACGAAACTCCCATGGAGCGACGCCCAGGTCGTCCGCGAAGAGCTCGCGAAGACCGCGCCGGAAGGCGCCCGATGATGACTCGGGCGGACGGTAGACAGCGTGTTTTGGCGAACCCGCTAACCTGCTAGAATCGTCGTATGCAACATGATGCGTGGTTTTTCGTAGGAATCTTCGCGTTCATCTTCCTTATCTGGATCGCGACCGGCGGCCCTACGCATCCGATAGCGTTCACCGGCCCCTCGCTTGCGCAGCCGCAGGAACTCGGAGGCGGCAACTACCTCTCGTTTCCGCGCGCGGGATTTTCGCTCGGAACCGGAAACGAGGTACGCCTTCCAGGATCTTCGAACGGCGGCTACACCGGCGGTTCTGGAAATACGAGCATCCCATCGCCTTCCTCCCTTTCCGGCGTCGATTTCGGTACGCCCTCGCCCTACCGAGGCGTCGTCACCATGAGCCACTACGTGTCTGGCGCCGGATCCGCGCAGCCGAATAATGAGTACGTGCAACTCTCGGTCGCCCAGAATGCCGCGCCCGTCGACATATCCGGATGGACGCTCGAGAGCGAAGCAACGGGCAACGCCGCCGTTATCCCGAAGGGAACGGAGACGCCGCACTCCGGCATCGTGAACGCCGTACAGGATATCGTGCTCGAACCGGGCGAAACGGCGATAGTCGAGAGCGGTCAGTCTCCTATTGGCGCGTCTTTCCGCGAGAACAAATGCATCGGGTACTTCAGCCAATTCCAATCGTTCTCGCCGTCGCTTCCGCAGGATTGCCCGTCTCCGCTAAACGAGCTCGCCGCTCACTATGGCGATAGCTACTACGTTCGCGATGCGACGTGCATCGACTACGTGAAGACCTTGAACCGGTGCCAGGCCGTTCTCACGCCGCCCACGACCGTATCCGGGACGTGCCAGAGCTTCCTCGTGAAGTACCTGAACTACAACGGCTGCGTCGACGCGCACGAGAATGACGCCGATTTCCTCGACAGTACCTGGCGGATCTATCTCGGCCGTACGACGCCGCTTTTCCGCACGCAGCACGAGGTGGTGAAGCTCCTCGACACTCAGGGACGTACGGTCGACGCCTTCGCGTACTAGGGACAGGCGCTACGGCAGAACCGACGACTTACGTTTGGTGCGCCCCCTGGGACTCGAACCCAGAACCAACGGCTTAAAAGGCCGCTGCTCTACCGATTGAGCTAGAGGCGCGTTCCGTATTTTTACCATTTACCTGCCTAAATCTGAAGCGCAAAGCGTTCGAGTTCGCGGCCGAGGTCAAGACCCTTGCGACGGCTCACGACAAGGAGCTCGATGAGGCGCAGAGAGAGGCCGCGCGCGTCGGCAGAAGGCCACGCGCGCGGTCCTTTCTGCATCAGATCCCGCGCCTTCCAGTGCAGGAGGCCGTGCACCATTTCCGGAGCGTCGCCTGCGTGAAGCGCGCGCACGATTTCAAGCCAGAGCGCGCGGGCATCGCGCGCGGCAAGCGCGTTCACGAGCGCGCTATTGAAGCCGCGGCTCGCTCCGCGAGCCGCGGACAGGTCGACCCGATACACCTTTGCGGCGTACGAGGCGATCTTTTTCGCCTTCGGCTCCGCGAGCTTCGGCGCGAGCATCACGATAACGTTATCGCTCTTCGCGAACATGTCGAGTGAGGCTTCGACGAGCGCCCCCACCCTCCCCGCATCCGCCGCTTCGCGATCGCCGCTGAACGGGTCATCGATGAGGACAAGCAGCTTCCGCACGAACAAGCCGCCCGCGAGCGCCGCATCCGAGAGCACCGCGTCGGTCATCTCTTCCTTGGATAGCCGCACGTATGAGAGGTTTGGCTCCTTCTCGCGCGCCGCCTTCACCCACGCGAACGTCTTCGCGCGCACTTTATCGACATCCGAACCGTGAAAGAGATAGATCACGATCCCATGATAGCAAAACGGCGCTCCCTTGCTGAGGGGCGCCGTTTTTTGAGAGAATTCACTTCGTGCTGGTCGCGAGCGGTAACTTCGTGCAGCCGCCATGACCATTACCGATGCATATCGTGAACGGCGGCAAGACGCTGCAGCACGCCCACACGATGAGCCCTGCCACAATCGCGAGCACCGCGAGCTCGCGGCAGAGATCGAAAGAGCGGTATCGCGGCTCTTGAGTCGCCGCGTTCAGTCGTTTCGGGCGCATGACGCATCCTCCCTGGTCGCGCTCCGCTTTTATTTAAGCAATCAAATATGAATCAGTCAAGGTGCTCGAGGTGGCCCCAATCGGGGCCCGATTTCATCTCGACCGTGACGGGGACGCCGCGCGTCTCTCCTTCGGGCAATACCCGCTCCATCACCTGTTTCAGCTGTGGCGCGAGCGCCGCGAGCGCTTCCTTCCGAATCTCGTATATGAGTTCGTCATGCACGGAGAGCACCAGGTGCGCGTCCTCGCCGGCCCCTACGCGCTCGAGCATCGCGTCGGTCTGCACCATTGCGAGCTTGATGAGATCGCCTTCCGTTCCCTGAATCGGCGCGTTTATCGCCATGCGTTCGGCTTGTGCGCGCACGTACGGCAGTTTTGATGCCATCTCCGGGAATTGGCGGCGGCGGCCGAACAGGGTCTCCGTGTAGCCGTGCTTGCGTGCGAATCCTTTCGTGGATTCGAGATACGCGGCAAGCGTCTTGAATGTCTGGAAGTAATCGTCGAGGAACCGGTGCGCCTCGGCAGTCGTACTCCCAAGCTGGACGCGCAGCGCGTTCACGCCCATCCCGTAAAGAATGCCGAAATTGATGACCTTCGCGCGACGGCGCATCTCGCTATCGACCTGTTCCGGCGGCACGCCGAACACCATCGCGGCGACTTCGCGATGTACGTCGCGTCCGTGCCTGAATACATCGCAAAGCTTCTCGTCGCCAGAAAGGATCGCCGCGAGCCGAAGCTCGATCTGCGAATAATCGAGCGCGAGGAGCGAGAAGCCTTCCGGAGCGACGAACGCGTTGCGTATCGCCTTTCCCCGTTCACGGTGGAGCGGTATGTTCTGAAGATTCGGATTCTGGCTCGCGAGACGTCCGGTCGAGGTGCCGGTTTGTATGAATTCCGTATGCAAACGGTCAGACGCGTCGAGAAGCGCTGGCAGGTTTTCGATGTATGTGCCAAGAAGCTTCTTCAGTTCCCGATACTCGAGTATGTCGCCCACGACCGGATTTCCCTCGCGCAGCTTCTCGAGCTCGCTCTCTTTCGTGGAGCGTTGACCGCCCGCAGTGCGCTTCATCCGTTCAGGCTTGATACCAAGATCGTCATAGAGCACTTCCGCGAGCTGCTTCGGAGAATTCACGTTGAATTGCTTCCCGGCCGCGCTGAAGATGCGCTTCTCTATCCGCACAAGTTCATGCTGATACTGCGTCGCGAGTCGATTGAGGATTGCCCGGTCTATGAGTACGCCGCGCGTTTCCATGCGTCGAAGGACGGGGATGAGCGGCCTCTCGATCTCCGCGTAGACCCGCGCCACTTTCCCGAGCGCAGCAATCTCCCGTTCGAGTTTCCCGTACGCCGAGTCGAACGATGATTCCTTCGTGAACGCGAGGATGTCCTCGAGCGAGGGGTTCGTAAATTCCGATGAGATGAGCCAGAGCATGACCGCTGCTTCGGCAAGCTTCATGGTGTCGACCGGCTCAGCCGGAAGCGCGTCGTCGGCACCTTCTTCCTCCGCGAATTCCTCCTCGTCCTTCGCGAGAGCCTTCTTCGCGCGTTCGCGAAGCGATCGGAACCCGTATCGGTCGAACATCGAGAGGACCGCCGCGAGCGAGACCGCGTCGCGCCAGGACTTCTCGGGGAGCGAGAACGCGATGGGTGCGTCGAGGCGTATCGTCGCAAGCGCCTTCGAGAAACGCGCCTCCTCTTCGTGCTCGCGCAAGAGCTTCACGATGCGCGGCTTCACGCCCTTCGCGGCGAACGCCGCCTCGGCGCCTTTCTTCTTGAGCGCTCGGTAGAGGCCTTCCACGGTGCCGAACCCCCGTATGAGCTCCGTCGCGGTCTTGTCGCCGATGCCGGGAACGCCCTTGATGTTGTCGGACGGATCGCCCCGGAGCCCTTTGTAATCCGGTATCAGATACGGTTTGAATCCATACCGTTCGAGGACGCCCGTCTCGTCGTAGAGAATCGTGTCGTTCAATCCCTTTTTCAGGGTATAGACGCGCACACGTTCGTCATCGACAAGCTGCAGGGTATCCATATCCCCGGACGCGATGATGATGTCGATATCCGCACGACCCGCGAGCTCGTGCGCGATCGTGCCGAGCAGGTCGTCTGCCTCGAAACCTTTCCGTTCGTATATCGGCACGCTGAACGCCTTGAACACCTCCCGCGATTTCTCAATCTGGTCGACGAGGGCGTCCTCGAGCTTTTGGCGGGTTCCCTTGTATTCCTCGTATGCTTCATGACGCACAGTCGGTCCCGCAAGGTCGTAACAGGCGGCGATGTAGTCGGGGTCGAGATCGTTTACGATCTTGAGGAGCATCGCGACAATCCCGTAGAGCGCTCCGGTCGGCTGCCCGTCAGGACCGGTGAAGTCCGGCAGCGCGTGATACGCGCGGTGAATGATCGCGTGCGCGTCGAGAAGCACGAGACGCTTCTTCCGTTTCGATCTAAGCGTCATACGAAATTATCCGCGAACCGTCTTCGGTAACGCGGAATGCAAGCTCCCGTGCCGCGGCCGGCAGAGCGTCGGAAACCCGCTCGGGCCATTCGAGAACGATAAGATTTCCCGGGTCCCGCAGGAGAACGTCGACATCAAGCGGTCCAAGCTCATTCCCGCCGTTAAGCCGGTATGCGTCGATATGCACGAGCCGCTCGAAGGCACCGCCTTCCGGAAGCGCATACGTCTTCTCGAGCACGAACGTGGGGCTATTGACCGTTTCGGCGACACCGAGCGCGCGCGCGAGCGCCTGCGTGAAGGCGGTCTTCCCTGCCCCGAGTTCTCCCGAGAGCGTCACCAGGGTCGCGCCGGCGTCCGGCGCGAGTGCATCGGCGAATTCCTGCGCAAACGCCTCGAGTTCTTCGAGCGAGGAGACGGTCCGTTCCATGCACGACAGTGTACCCCATGTACGAGTGAGCGCCCGTTTCTTCTTCCGAAGAAACGGGCGCTTGTTTCAGTGATGCCAATAGAACCAGGATGCGCTCGGGTATCCAAATCCATACCCGATTCCCCCCATGGATCCGTATGGACCCATGAAGAAATAGGACGTCGTGCCGTAGCGCTGTCCCCGGGAGGGACAGAAAAACGGGCCATCTCCGGCAGGCGTGAACGGCAATCTGGCGCTGCGCCAGTAGCCGCTCAGTATGCTCGAGCCAGCACACAATAGTGTCCGGCGTCGGGTGTACCGACTGCCCAGGCGCAGGGAACGGGTCGTGCGTTCCCGCCGGTGACATAGTACCCCTCGTCGCGCACCCTCCGAGGCCGGCACAGAGTGCGGCTAGAGCCAACATACCGATTATCGGGCGCATCGTGCGCTCTCCCTGATTGATGTACCGATGGCATGATAACCATACGTAAACAGATTTGTCAAGTACTCCTCTCTGGTGCCGTCGTCGGATGATAAAATCATCGTATGGACCTCCCGTTCGACACGAAAAAGACCGACGCACAGCTCGCCGGAGTGCGCGAGCGCGAAGAAGAGGACGTTGCGCGTATCCTCTCCGAAAAGTACGGCGTGCCGTACACGGATCTCACGCTTCACGAGATCGACACCGAGGCGCTGCGCATCATTCCGGAAGATGACGCGCGTACGGCTGAAGCCGCCGCTTTCGCGAGAGCGAACAAAACCCTTTCGCTCGCCGTCCACAACCCGAACAACCCTGCCCTCCCCGCGCTCCTCCACGATCTCGGAAATAGAGGATATGCGGTAAAACAGTACTTCGTCTCGAAGAAAAGCCTCGAAAAGACGCTCGGCCGCTACGGCGATCTTTCTTACGCGACCGAATCTAAACCCGGCGTTTTCGAAGTAAAGGGCGACACGCTCGCTCGCCTCGCGGCGGAGATGAGCTCGCGCTCGCGGTTGCGCGAGGAGCTCGATGCGGTCGTTGCAGAAAAGGCGCTCGATCGCGTCTCGCGGGTTTTCGAAATCATCCTCGCAGGAGCCTTCGCCCTTCGCGCCTCCGACATTCATTTCGAACCGGAAGAAGCAAAGACCCGCCTGCGGTTGCGCCTTGATGGCGCGCTCACGGACGCCTATTTCTTCGACCCAAAGACCTACCGCCTTCTCAATTCCCGCGTGAAGCTTCTTTCGGGCGCGAAACTGAACCTCTCCGACCGGGCCCAGGACGGGCGCTTCACGGTCTCGAAAGGAGACCGGCCGGTCGAGATACGCGCATCGTTTATCCCCGGGGCGTACGGAGAGTCGATCGTGCTGCGCATCCTCGATCCAGAGACGACGAAAACCTCCTTCAAGGATCTCGGCATTCACCCGAAACTCCTCGCGCGCCTTGAAAAGGAGATCCGGAAACCGAACGGCATGCTGCTCACCACCGGCCCGACCGGAAGCGGAAAGACGACCACGCTGTATTCGTTTTTGCGCGAGATTCAATCTCCCGATATAAAAATAATCACCATCGAGAACCCGATCGAATACCACCTCGAGGGCATCGTACAAACGCAGGTCGAAGGGAAAAAATACACGTTTGCTGAAGGCCTGAAATCTATCGTCCGCCAGGACCCGGATGTCATCATGGTGGGAGAGATACGCGACGCGGATACGGCCGACATCGCCATACAGGCCGCGCTTACCGGGCACTTCGTCTTCTCGACGCTCCACACGAATGATTCCGCGGGGACCTTCCCCCGTCTTGCGGACCTCGGCGCTGATCCGAAGTCATTCGGGTCGGCGATCAGCGTGTCGATGGCACAGCGTCTCGTTCGCCGCCTCCATCCGGAGCACAAGAAGGAACGTCCGCTGACGGATGATGAAAAGATGGTGATACGGAAAGCGTTCGAGAATTTCCCTGACGCCTCGCTCATACCGAACGACCCGCAAACGGTTTGGGAGCCGGAACCAGCGAACGGCGACGACACCGGCTACGCGGGACGCATCGGACTCTATGAAGCGATATTCATGGATGACGACCTCGCGCATCTCCTGCGTGATAATCCTCCCGCTGCGGACATACGAAAGGCGACGCTCAAGCAGGGCTATCTCACCATGGCGCAGGACGGCATCCTTAAGGCGCTTGCCGGCCTCACGTCTCTTTCGGAAGTCGAGGACAACGTCGGACTGTCGTAGGGCAGCGCGATGGCATACGCGAACGGGCGCGGGACTACGTCCCGCGCCCGTTCGTCTTGCGCATGCTCCTCCAGGCCAAACCTACAAAATCGTAGGGTAGACAAAGCACCTGAGGAGTAACCCAGCTTCCGACCGGAGCCGGAAACCAAGTGGTCCTTGGGGCAAAGCCCGAAGCCGTCAAGCCTTGCCTAGAGGAGTATGCGCACGATATTGCCGAGGTGAAAAGGAAACACCTTCTCGAAAGCATCCGGAAGGTTCAGGAACGAGTGGGACAACCCCGCTGCTCGTGTGCTAGAATGCTAGCACTGCAGTGAATCTATGTCAACCCCCCTCGAGCCATCCGATGCCTCGCTCCAATCGCTTGACGCGGCGCTGCGTCCTTCCTCCTGGGATGACTACGTAGGACAAAAACAGATAAAGGCGAACGTTCGGATCGCGATCGAGGCGGCTCGGAAGCGGGGCGGCATGCCCGAGCATTTCCTTTTTTACGGTCCCCCGGGCGTCGGCAAAACTACGCTCGCGCACCTGGTAGCCGAATCGCTCGG
>JAJXVW010000057.1 GCA_021781935.1 bacterium | reverse complement strand
TCGTCGGTTGACTTGTCAGCGCTCCCTGCGTGCCCGTCGACGGCAAGGGGCCGACCGGAGCGCGCGAGATGCGTCCCATCGAACGTGAGGCGTATGGCGTTATCGACCGCGCGCCGGTCAACGTGCCGCTCCATACCGGCGTGAAGGCGGTAGACTCCATGATTCCGATCGGTCGCGGTCAGCGCGAACTCATCATCGGGGACCGCGGGACCGGCAAGACCGCGATCGCTATCGATACCATCCTGAACCAGAAGAACGAGCCGAAGGAAAAGCGCCCGGTCTGCATCTACGTAGCGATCGGCCAGAAAGAGTCGAAGACGGCGAAGATTGTCGCTGAGCTCGCCGCGCGCGGCGCCATGGAGTACACGATCGTCGTCACCGCTCCGGCGTCTTCTCCGGCGGCGCTCCAGTTCCTCGCGCCATTTACGGGCGCTGCGATCGGCGAGTTCTTCATGGACCGCGGGCTCGATGCCCTCGTCGTCTATGATGATCTTTCCAAGCAGGCGGTTGCGTACCGGCAAATGTCGCTTCTTCTTCGTCGTCCGCCCGGCCGCGAGGCGTACCCGGGCGACATCTTCTATCTTCATTCGCGACTCCTCGAACGCGCCGCGAAGCTCTCAGCGGAGAAGGGAGGCGGCTCGCTCACGGCTCTCCCGATCATCGAAACGCAGGAGAATGATGTCTCCGCCTATATACCGACGAACGTGATATCTATCACGGACGGACAGATCTTTCTTGAGTCGGATCTCTTCAATAAGGGACAGCGGCCGGCAATCAACGTGGGTCTTTCGGTCTCGCGCGTCGGCAGCTCGGCGCAGACGAAAGCGATGAAGAAGATTTCCGGCAAGATAAAGCTTTCGCTCGCGCAGTTCCGCGAGCTCGAAGCCTTTATGCAGTTCTCCTCGGATCTCGATGCGGACACGAAGAAGCAGATCGATGACGGCCGCCGCATGACGCAGGTACTCACGCAGGGCCGCGGGGACCCGCTTCCGTTCCAGATGGAGGCTGCCGTGATTTTCGCCGCGACCAACGGCTACCTTGACGGGTTCGCGCCCGAGGAGGTTGCGGCGGCGGAACGGAAGCTCCGAGATTATCTTGAACGGGAGGCCGGCGGCATTCTCGAGGCTATCAAGGAATCGAAGGATATTCGCGAGGAGACCGAGCAGAGCCTTCGCGAAAAACTTGACCAATTCGTCGAGCGGGCAAGGGCCGCATAAGTCGCCATGGCGCTGAAGGACATCAAAGCGAAGATCGGCTCGACAAACCGGACGAATAAGGTGACCCGGGCCATGGAGGCCGTCTCGGCCGTCAAGATGAGGAAGACGCAGGAGCGCGCGCTCTCCGGACGCCCCTATGCGCGCGCGGCGCTGCAGATCCTCTCGCGATTGTCCGCAGGTGCTGACCTCGCGCGCCACGCGCTGACGGCTTCGCGCAGCGTAAACCGTGTCGCGCTGATTATTATCACGAGCGATAAGGGGCTCGCGGGCGCTCTGAACGCGAACGTCACGAAGGCGGCGCGCGCGGCGGTTTCCGCGTACGAAGCGGATAACGTCTCCGTATACGCGTACGGGAAAAAAGGAGCTGATTTCTTCACGCATCGCGGGTACCGTGTCGCAAACTTCTGGGAAAACAGGACTGACGACATCGAGCTTTCCGTCATGGATCGCCTCGTCGCGGATCTGTCGGGGGCCTACGCGGCGCACGAGTTCGACCGCGTTCTTGTCGCATACAGCAATTTCCGCTCGACGTTCGAGCAGGTGGCGACCGTCCGCGTTCTCCTGCCGCTTTCCGTTTCAGAGGTAGAAAAATTGGTGACGGACATAATACCGGCCAAGGGCCGTTTCAGTGAGCTGTCCCGCTCGACCGAGGCGCCTGCATACACGATCGAACCGGAGGATGCCGAGTTGCTTGACCTGCTCATTCCGCGCCTCGTCGCCTCGTCGCTCTATCATATGCTGCTTGAGAGCAAGGCGTCTGAGCATTCCGCGCGCATGGTCGCCATGAAAAACGCAAGCGATAAATCGAAGGAGGTTGTGCGCGATCTCACTCGCACCTACAACAAGCTTCGCCAGGCCGCGATCACACGCGAGGTTTCCGAGATCGTCGGCGGACGCGAAGCCCTCGCGAGTTGATTATGAATCTGATACTAATAAGCTACCTATGAACGGGAACATCACGGAAATCATCGGGCCGGTCGTCGACGTGCATTTTGCGGACAACCGCCCAGCGATCGGGGACGCGCTGGTCGTCGAGAGGACGGACGGGCACAGGCGGCTTACGCTCGAGGTTGCCGCTCACCTCGGCCTCGAGCGCGTCCGTACGATCGCGCTTTCAGGCACCGAGGGCCTTGCGCGCGGCGAAACCGCAGTCGCTACCGGAGCCCCGGTCTCCGTTCCCGTAGGAGAGGCGGCACTCGGGCGTCTCTTCAACGTGCTCGGCGAGACCATTGACGGCAAAGAGCCGATGCGCGCGGATGTGCCGCGTCTTCCCATTCATCGCGCTCCGCCGTCGTTCGACGAGCAGACGACGAAAGCGGAGGTCTTTGAGACCGGCATCAAGGCGATTGATCTCATCATCCCGTTCCTTAAGGGCGGGAAGGTCGGTCTGTTCGGCGGGGCAGGCGTGGGCAAGACGGTGCTCATACAGGAGCTCATCCACAACGTCGCCAAGGAACATGGAGGCTACTCGGTTTTCGCCGGGGTCGGCGAACGGGTCCGCGAAGGCAATGACCTTTACCATGAAATGGGGGATTCCGGCGTCCTCGACAAGACCGCACTCGTCTTCGGGCAGATGAACGAGGTGCCGGGCGCCCGCGCCCGCGTTGCGCTCACGGGCCTCACCCAGGCGGAATATTTCCGCGACGAGGGCGGGAAGGACGTGCTCTTCTTCATGGATAACGTGTTCCGTTTCATCCAGGCTGGCGCCGAAGTCTCTTCGCTTCTCGGACGCGTGCCGTCGGCGGTGGGCTATCAGCCGACCTTGGCGGAAGAGATGGGCAAGCTTCAGGAACGCATCACCTCGACCAAGAAAGGTTCCATCACCTCGGTCCAGGCTGTGTATGTGCCGGCCGACGACCTCACCGATCCGGCGCCGGCGACGACCTTCGCGCACCTCGACGGCACGGTCGTGCTCTCGCGGCAGCTCGCGTCCCTCGGCATCTACCCGGCCATCGATCCGCTTGAATCATCAAGCGCCGCGCTCACGCCGGATGTCGTCGGCGACGAGCACTACCGCGTCGCAAACCAGGTAAAGCAGGTCCTGCAACGCTACAAGGATCTTCAGGACATCATCGCTATCCTCGGCATGGACGAGCTTTCCGAGGAGGATCGGATTACGGTTAACCGCGCGAGAAAGCTCCAGCGCTTCCTCTCGCAACCGATGAACGTGGCCGAGGTCTTCACCGGTCAACCGGGCGCCTACGTCCCGCGCGAAGAGACCGTACGCGGGTTCGCCGAAATCGTGGATGGCAAGCATGATGAGAAGCCGGAGAGCGCCTTCTACATGAAGGGGACCATTGACGACGTAAAATAATACTGCGCGCGAA
>JAJXVW010000056.1 GCA_021781935.1 bacterium | reverse complement strand
TGATCCTTCTCGGATTTCTCGGATTCGCCTCGAACCCGCTTATCGGGAACAATGCGTTTTTCGTTACCGATTCGGTACATAATCTTATCCACCTCATCTTCGGCGCGATCCTACTCATCGTCGTCCTCTGGTCCGACGAGAATTCGGCGTTCTGGCTCGAATTCGTCGGCATGCTCGTATTCCTGCTCGGGCTCATCGGCCTCCTCGCCACTCCCTCCTCCGGAGGGATGCTGCTTGGCATCGCCGCCACGAACGGGGCGTCTAATTGGATGCATATCATCGGCGGTGCCGCCATCTTTTTTGCCGGGAAGTACGGTAAGGACGCCGTGAGCACGCCGTACCCGCAAGCCGGATCGTAATCGTTAGGGGGAATACCGCTCGGAAGGGGATTTTTCGCGCTCGCCGCAAGCTCTTGTGCGACCGGCAAATGGCGCGTATTGTAACGGCACATGAAACGCATAGCGGTCGTTTTCATCCTTGTCCTGGCTTTCTGCGGGCTTGCAGACTCTTCGTATCTCGCCCAGCACGAAGCCGCCGGTACGCCGCTCCTCTGCAATATCGGCAGCCTCTCGGGCTGTAACATCGTCGCGGCAAGCCCCTACTCGCGCCTTTTCGGCATACCTCTTGCCGAATACGGCGTGCTTTTCTACGGGATCGTCTTTGTCCTTGCCGCCCTCGAACTCGTCGTTTTCGATCGGCTCTTGCGCCGCGCTCTCCAGGTAATCTCCCTTGTCGGCGTCGGCGCCTCGCTATACTTCATCTGTGTCCAGGTGTTCGTCATCGGAGCTCTCTGTATCTACTGCCTCGCCTCCGCACTCGTCGCGTTTCTCATCTTCATTCTGGCAAGTTCTATCGAGCCTATACGGAGAGAAAGGAAGGAACACGAGCCGCCGTCCCTCC
The DNA here is from genome assembly GCA_021781935.1 of bacterium. Taxonomy (GTDB): domain Bacteria; phylum Patescibacteriota; class Minisyncoccia; order Phycocordibacterales; family Phycocordibacteraceae; genus C7867-001. Next base: position 2,665 of record JAJXVW010000056.1, on the reverse strand, counting down.
CGCCCTCTCCCGCCTCGGTGCCGCATCTCTCGATGCCGCCCGCGGCATAGCCGACGGAGCACCATGCAGCGCGCCGCCATCGTCTCGCTCCTCGTCTCGCTCCTCGTGCCGACGAGCGCGCTTGCGGCGACAGAGCCCGCGTCATTCGTCGCCGCGCGTTCGCTCCTCGCTACGAGCTCCTCGCCTGGAAACGCGTATGCCGCCGGTTTTTCCGTCGTGCTCACCGCACCCGTTAAGGGCGACTTTTCCGCCTTGGGCGGTTCGATCATCACCGCGGCGCCCGTCGGCGGCGACGAGCTCCTTATCGCGGGTACGATAAGCTCGCGCACGCAGATTGCGGGCGATTTCCGGGCGATGGGTGGAAGCATCGCCGTTCAAAACCCCGTCGGCGGCGACCTCGTCGCTCTCGGCTTTTCCGTCCATGACACGGGTCAGGTGGGCGGGAGCGTCTTTATCGCCGCCGCGGATGCCGCGGTTTTGGGCGGCGCCGCCGGCCCGGTCACCATATACGCAAATAACATAGCGCTCTCGGGCGATTTCGCAGGGAACGTCACCGTCGTCTCAAGCGGGCACCTCACGCTCGCGGAGAACACCGTGATTCACGGGAAGCTTTCGTACGAAGCGCCTGAACCGGCGACGATCCCCGCATCGGCGACGATAGAGGGCGGCGTCACGTACAGGAACGCTTCGTATCTGCCGAACGTCAGTACCTCGCGGGCACTCGCGTTCGTGAGCGTCGGAGTCTTTCTTCTCGTCCGGATCCTCGGCGCGCTCATCCTCGCCGGTCTCCTTGCCGGCCTCTTCCCGAAGCTCTCGGAGGCGGTTACCGAGCGCGCCTTTACGCAGCGTCCGCGCAGCATCCTCCTCACGATGCTGCTCGGGTTTGCCGCGCTCGCCGCGACGCCCATCCTGTTCGTCATGCTCGCGCTCACTTTCGTCGGCATCGGTCTCGCGCTCCTGCTTCTTTTCGCGTATGCGCTCATGGCGCTCCTCGCTCTCATGTATGCGGGCATCCTTCTCGGGAGCGCATTCGCGCGCCACTTCAGGGGCCGTGTCGCGGTGCGCTGGCATGACGGAGTGCTCGGCATGCTTGTCCTCTCGTTCGTCGCGCGCGTTCCGGTCGTCGGTCCGCTCATCGTGCTTTTGCTCATGACCTTCTCCGCGGGGGCGCTTCTGCTCCTCTTCTTCCATTTCGCCTTTCCCCGCGAAGAACCGGAATTGGTATAATACAAAGATGGAAATGCCGAAAGCCGGTTCGCCGGCGCCGCGCTTCTCTCTCCCTGACCAGGAGGGGGTTGTCCATACGCTTGCCGAATATGCGGGGAAGTGGGTGCTGCTCTATTTTTATCCGAAGGATGACACGCCGGGCTGCACCATCGAAGCGTGCGCCTTGCGCGATCAATTCAAGGATTTTGAAAGCATCGGCGCCGTCGTGGTCGGCGTCTCGACCGACAGCGTTGCGAGCCACAAGAAGTTCGCCAGCACCTACGAGCTTCCATTCACGCTCCTTTCCGACCTGCATAAGGAGACCGTCGGCGAGTACGGCGTCTTCGGAGAAAGGAAATTCATGGGGAAGACGTACGTGGGCACGAGCCGCACCTCGTTCCTCATCGACCCTTCGGGGAACATCGCCAAGGTGTACAAGAAGGTCAAGCCGGAGACGCACGCCGCAGAGGTCGTCGCGGACCTGAAAGAACTCGGCGCATGAGCTCCTCTTCCTTGCGCGAAGAAAGGAAGAGGCGCGCAAGGAGGATCGTCGCGTATCTGAAAAAGGCGTATCCGAAACCCGAGAGCGAGCTCGCGTATCGGACGCCGTTTCAGTTCGTCGCCGCGGTCATCCTTTCCGCGCAGTGCACCGACAAGGCGGTCAACCGGCTTACGGAAACGCTTTTCAAGAAGTACAAGAGCGTGCGCGACTTCGCCGCGGCGGATCCCGTGACGTTCACTGAGGAAATCTCTTCCATCCCGTTTTTCCGTACCAAGGCGAAAAACATCATTGCCGCGGCGAAAGTCGTGCGTGACGAACTCAAAGGAAGCGTGCCGCGTACGGAGAAGGAGCTTGTGACCCTGCCGGGAGTGGGGTATAAGACCGCGCACGTGATCCTCGGCGAGCTGTTCGATATCTGGGAGGGGATCGCGACCGATACTCACGTGAAGCGCTTCGCGAGACGTTTCGATCTCACCGATGCTGCCGACCTCACGAAAATATCCAAAGATCTCGAGGCGCTCATCCCGAAGAAAGACTGGAGATACGTGAACAACGGCCTCGTCCTCTATGGCCGGTATGTGTGCCCGGCGCGCCCGCACGATTGCGCGGAACATCCTTTGACCAAGCTCTATCCGAAGGCAGCGACCCGCTGGCCGAAAGCGAAATGAGGTACGATAGGCGTATGGAGAAACGCCCGGTTGCCGCCTTCGACATCGACGGGACCGTCTTCCGTTCGTCTTTGGCACTCGAACTCGTGGAGCGCCTCATCGAGAAAGGCATATTCCCGCAGGAGGCGCGCCCGTTCTACGAGCGCGAGCAAGCGCTTTGGCTCGACCGGAGGGGCGATTATCAGACGTATGTCGACAAGGTCGTCGAGGTTTTCCGGCAACAGATAAAAGGCGTGTCGTTCGAGGCGGTGGCGAACGCGGCCGGAGAGATCATCGAAGAGAAGAAGAA
>JAJXVW010000055.1 GCA_021781935.1 bacterium | reverse complement strand
ATAGCATCCCGTGCTTTCTGCGAGCGATCACGCCGGACGAGCGGTTTTCAGGACGCGTTCCGCTTCGCGCTCGGCCGTGCGCCGCTTCAGGTCTTCGCGGCGATCGGCCTTGCCTTTGCCGCGGACGATAGCGACGCGCGCCTTCACAAGATTGCGCGCAGTATATACCTCAATCGGGATAATTGTCAACCCTTTCTTCGATTCCGCAGCAGCGAGCTCTGCCAGCTCTTTTTTCGTGAGCAAGAGCCGCCGCGCCCTTTCCGGATCATAGCCCTTCCGCGCGTTTGCCGCCTGGTACGGCGGGATAGTCATGCCGGTGAGAAACGCTTCGCCGCCGCGCACTACCACCCGTGCACCCTCGAGAGAGCCGAGCCGGTTGCGCAGGGCTTTCACTTCCTGGCCGGACAGCTCGATGCCTGCCGCGAAGCTCTCGACCGGCGCGTATTTCAGGGAAAATTTCTTGTTCTCGATAAGGGTCATGAGAAGAGTTTTTCAACATCTTCGCGCTTAGCGAGGATATCGTCCTTGCCCATCTGGTATGCTTCCGCCACTTTCCTCCGTACGCGGGTAAAGGTGCCGACCGGAAGCGGATAAGAAGGGCCGACGACAAGCAGCTCAACGTCGGAAGGAAGGTGGTCCCATTCGGCGCGGCGCATGTCGTGCAGCACGAGCTGCCGGACCATGGGACGCGCGAGAAGCGCGGAAATCCTGATAAACCACTTCATCGCGCCGGTAAGCTTGATGGTATTGGTGATGACGAGGATCTTCGTCGCGCCTTCCCGTCGCGCCTTCCGGATGAGCTCCACCATGTTCACGTTCACGTCGCCGTCGATATAAGAGCGGCCGCCGAGGCGTACCGCGCCGCCGTATAGGAACGGAATCGCTTTTGCCGCCCGCATCACCTCATACGGGTCGAACCATGTCCCGTTGCTTACGTACTGCGTGCGGCCGGTATCGAGGTCGGTGACGGGAACGAACCAGCGCGTCGACGTCGTCGCAAGCGCGCGCTCATCGAGCGGCAGCTCCCGCCGCAGGATGGTGTCGACGACATAATCAAGCCGAAGCTTGGGCGGGAACGTGCGGACGATCTCGGCTGCGGGGAGATAGTGCAACCACACCTTTTCTATATCGGCATACTGGCCGGCAAGATAGTAGAACATCGCGCCGACCGAGCCCGAGGCGCTTATGAAGATATCGGGTCTCTTGATGCCGAGCTCTTTGGCGAGCGTGACGAGCGCGCCCGCGGCGTAGGCGCACTTCATGCCGCCGCCGGACGTGATGAGCGCGACTTTCTCTTCTTTCATATGCAGAGTATAGTACCTTTCATGGCGAGCGCATCTCCGAAAAAACCGAAGGACACTCCTGCCGGCAAGCAGAGGAAAAAGATCACGACGCCGCTCAAGGGACGGAATCCTCTGCTTTGGCGTCCTGGCGGCCCTTCGTTCTTCGGCAACCTCGTGACGACGATCCTCATCTTCCTCATACTCATGAGCGCGTACTCGCTCGCGTCGGGACTCGTACAGCCGTCGAACGAGATACCGCTTTCGACGGTCGCTGCCGACGTCGCCGCGGGGAAGGTGAAGGCGATCGTCGTAAGCGGCGATACGCTCGACCTCACCTACGAGGACGGCACGCAGAAGACCTCGCACAAAGATCCTTCCGCCGGACTTCCGGAGACGCTCTCGACTTACGGCGTGACGCCTGCGGAGCTGGAGAAGGTATCGATGACGATACAAGGGCAATCGGGATTCCAGTTCTGGTTCCTCACTCTCGCGCCGATCATCCTGCCGCTCCTTTTCATCACGTTCTTTTTCTGGTTCCTCTCGCGGCAGGTGCGAGGAGCGGGAATGCAGGCCTTCAGCTTCGGGCAATCGAAAGCGCGCATCATCGATCCCGCCGACTCTACGCAGCGGGTCACCTTCGCGGACGTCGCGGGCGCGCGTGAGGCGAAAGAGGAGCTTCTCGAGATAGTCGACTTCCTCAAGAACCCGAAGAAGTTTCTCGATATCGGCGCCCGTATCCCGAAGGGCATCATTCTCATGGGTGCGCCGGGCACGGGCAAGACGCTGCTTGCGCGCGCCGTCGCCGGTGAGGCCGGCGTGCCGTTCTTCTCGATCTCGGGTTCTGAATTCGTCGAGATGTTTGTCGGGGTGGGCGCCTCGCGAGTCCGCGACCTCTTCCAGATGGCGAAGAAAGCCGCTCCGGCGATCATCTTTGTCGACGAAATCGACGCGGTCGGGCGCGTACGCGGCACGGGCGTGGGCGGGGGGAACGACGAGCGCGAACAGACGCTGAATCAGATCCTTGTCGAAATGGACGGTTTCGAGCCGACCGAGAAGGTCGTGGTTATCGCCGCGACGAACCGTCCCGACGTCCTCGATCCGGCGCTCCTGCGCCCCGGACGCTTCGACCGGCGCGTGACGATCGACCTTCCCGACAGGAGGGATCGCGAAGAGATCCTGAAGATCCATGCGCGCAAGAAGCCCTTCGGGCCGGACGTGGATCTCGCGGTCATTGCCGAGCGTACCCCCGGCTTCTCGGGCGCGGAACTGTATTCGCTTATGAACGAGGGGGCGATCCTCGCCGCGCGCGACTCTCGGAAAGAGGTTACGCAGTACGATCTCATACGTTCCATAGAGAAGGTGATGCTCGGCCCCGAACGCAAATCCCACCTCCTTTCGAGAAAAGAAAAAGAGCTCACGGCATATCATGAAGCCGGCCATGCGCTCGTTTCTTCCGTCCTCCCGAATGCCGACCCGGTGCACAAGATTTCGATCATCAGCCGCGGCCGGGCGGCCGGCTACACGCTGAAGCTCCCGTTCGAGGACAAGAAGATGCAGTCAAGGAAACAGTTCCTCGATGATATCGCCGCGACGCTTGGCGGCTATGTCGCGGAAGAGATGCTTTTTGACGACGTGACGACCGGACCCTCCAACGATCTCGTGGTCATCACCGCGCTCGCGCGCAACATGGTCGCGCATTACGGCATGAGCGAGAAGCTCGGTCCCATAGCCTTCGGTGAGCGCGAGCTCGGGCGCGAGCCATATTCCGAACAGGTCGCGGCGCAGATCGACGGGGAAGTTTCGCGCCTCATCGAGGAGGCGAAGATCCGCGCGGAGAACGTCATCAGGGACCACCGCGGCGCGCTCGATGCCATCGCAAAGGAGCTCATCGAAAAGGAGACCGTCGAACGCGATGATTTCGAAAAGATTCTCATAGCGAACGGCATCATGCCGAAGAAGCGCGCGGAAGAAGGCGTCCTCATCGCGCCCGCTCCGGACGGTACGGTGTAACCCTCCTCAAATAGTCCGCCTCCCTGGACTCGAACCAGGAACCGCAGAGGTATAAGCTCTGTGCTCTAACCATTGAGCTAGAGGCGGCACTGATCCGTACTGTAACGCACCGCTATTCCAAATGCACCTCCTCGTCAGCCGCGCGGGCGCGCGCCGCGAGAGCGGGATGGTCCTTTAATTCGGGATCGTCGGCGACAAGTAGTGCCGCCTCGATGCGCGCCGCCTCGACGAGCTTGAGATTCTTCAGCGCCTCCATCGCGATGTCGGAGATGCCCCACTGACGGCCGCC
>JAJXVW010000054.1 GCA_021781935.1 bacterium | reverse complement strand
CCTTGCCGGGGATGGTATGCGCGATGATGAGCGTCGGCTTCTCATAGATTGCTTTCGCTTCTTCGACTGCCGTAACGAATGCCGCGATGTCGTTGCCGCTTACTTCAAGCACGTGCCAGTTGAATGCGCGGTACTTCTCCGCAATGGGCTCGAGCGGCATCACGTCTTCCGTCATGCCATCGATCTGGATGTTGTTGCGGTCCATGACCGCGGTGAGATTCGAGAGACGGTGCTTCCCCGCAAACAGCGCCGCTTCCCAGGTGTTGCCTTCTTCCTGCTCTCCGTCGCTCATCACGCAATAGACGCGGTGCTTCTTGGCGTCCATGCGCGCCGCATATGCCATGCCCGCCGCCTGCGAAAGGCCCTCGCCGAGAGGGCCCGAGGTCGTCTCCATGCCCGGGAGCCGCAGACGTTCGGGGTGCCCCTGGAGCCGGCTGCCGAATTTCCGCAAGGTGAGGCACTCTTCGACGGGGAAATAGCCCGCCTGCGCCATCGCGGCGTAGCGCACCGGTACCGTGTGGCCGTTCGAGAGCACGAGCCGGTCGCGATCTTCCCAATCGGGATCCTTCGGGTCGTTATTGAGGATATGGAAATAGAATGCGGCGAAGATGTCCGCCAGACCGAGAGGCCCCGCCGTGTGTCCGCTCCCCGCGGCGACGAGCATCTCGACTATTGTCTCTCTGATACTTTCTGCTTTCGCTTCAAGCATCAGGGTGTCGCTTTCGGTGAGTGCCATTACCGTAGTATACCTTATGCCGCGGAGGGATTTTCGAGCATTTCAAAAGCGGCGACGGCGGCGGAAGGGTCGGCAGCGCGCAAGATTGCCGAGCCGATGACGAGGCTTGAGACGCCGAGGCGGAGCAGCTCTTTCGCGGTCTGGAGCGAGACGCCGCCGTCGACCTGCACGGCGATATCGGGATGCCGCGCGCGGAACGTGCGGATCTTCTCGAGCACGCGCCGGTCGAACGCCTCCCCCTGCACGCCGATGCGCGCGATACCCATGAACTGTACGTACTCGATATCGGCAAGATACGGCTCGATGAGCGCGGTCGGGCTTGCGATATTCAGCGCGAGCCCGAAGGAGACGAGAGAGGTGAGAGCGAGATCGGCGCCGCCGCCGTACCGCTTCCGGAGAGACGCGATGAGCCGCGACAGATCAGGAACGCTCTCGGCATGGAAAGTGAGGCGCGACGCGCCGAGCGCAAGCCAGTCTCCGGCGGCGCGTTCCGCGTCGAAACACATGAGATCGATCTCGTATTCGAGGCGGTGGAGTTCGGGGAGCATGTCGCCGCGCCCGACCATGCCGCTTAGCTCCGCATCCGTCGTATACGGCCAAGACGCGGGCGCGGCGAAGTGCCCGTCAACGGCATCTATCTGTATCCGGCTGATCGAGGGAAGCCGTGCGAAAAGCGCGAGCTTCTCCTCGAAATCTTTTTGCGAGGAGGCGAGCACTGCCGGGACGACGAGGCTCATGCTCCTAGTATACCGTATACCCTGCTTCCCTCCGCGGATTGTATGGAGTCAGAACCGCTATCAAGAGCGTCTGTGCCGATCATTTCGCGGTCGTGAGGAGGTGGAATGATATCGCAATAGTGTAGGATTGAGGCATGTCTCCCGAAGAAATCAAAGCTGCTGCGGTCGCATTTGCAAAGGAGCACAAGGCTCATATCGCAAACGAGTTGACCGACACCAGACTTTTTAGCCCCGAGGAGCACCCCATCTCCGTATTCATGGCTGGCTCGCCTGGTGCCGGCAAGACGGAGTTCTCGAAAGAGCTGCTTGGCATTCTTGAAGAAGACGGGCAGCGTAAGGTAGTGCGTATTGATGGCGACGAGTTGCGTCCCCGCCTCCCTGGCTACACTGGTAGCAATTCCGGTCTTTTTCAGGGAGCGGTTTCCATCATTGTAGAAAAAATGCACGACTGCGTACTGGGTAAGAAGCAGAGCTTTATTCTGGATGGTACGTTTGCGAAGTACGAAAAAGCCGCTGCCAATATTCGCCGCTCACTCAACAAGCAGCGCAGCGTTTTCATTTTTTACGTATACCAAACTCCGCCTACCGCGTGGCGGTTTACCCAAGCGCGTGAGAAGGACGAGGGCAGAAATATACCCAAGTCCGCCTTTATCGAGCAGTTTCTTGGCGCTAAGGAAACGGTCGAAAGAATACATCGCGACTTCATGGACAAGGTGGTAATCTTCCTCGTCAAGAAGGACTTCAGCAGTCATAAGACGCAGGAGTTGGTCAAACTTGTTGACCCCAACGCTTTGATTGACGGTATCATCGGTGAGCGTTACACTAAAGAAGAACTGGAGAAAAAGTTATGAAATGGTTTACTAGCATCTTCTCGAACAGCGCGGCCAAGACAAACGCACCGAGCGTTCCGCGTGTGACGGAATATGAGGGTCTTTCGGATTTCCTCCGCAACGCTCCTGAGAAAAAGAAGATCGAAGTATTCACTGAGGCAGCACGCCGCGCTAACGAAGACCAAAGGAGAACTTTGGAGCGGGCGAGTTTGACGCTCTCTCACTAGCACGGGAATCGTAATCCTCAATAGCGAGCGGCACCCGTATAGGATGCCGCTCAAGTCTGATACTACTAAAGCGGCGCTTTTGGCGCCGCTTGTCCTACTCTGTTCCCTATTCCGGTATTAGAACTTCGCGAGACGCCGCGTATGCCTCTCGGTGCCGGAGAACGGCGTCTCGAGGAATATCCTTACCGCTTTGTCAGCCTCTTCTCCCGAGACGAAGCGCGCGCCGATCGAGAGCACGTTCGCATCGTTATGCCGGCGCGGAAGGCGTACCGCGTCATAGCCGTCTTCGGAGCGGCCGCCCTCGATGTCGAGCGCCACCGTCACGCGCATCGGCCCGTAGAAGACGGCGGCACGGACGCCCGGTACGCGATTGGCCGCCATCGCCTCGCCCTGGCCGCTGCCGCCGATGATGATGCCGCGCACGTTCTCCTCGGCCACACGCCGGGCGCACGGGGTTATGAAATCCGGGTAATCGTCCTTGGGATCGAGCGCGAACGCGCCCAGGTCTTCTACCTCGTACCCGAGCGTGCGCACATGCGCCACGAGCGCATTCTTCAGATCGAACCCGGCATGATCGCTCGCGAAATAGACCTTAGGCATTGGCGGCTTTCATCACGTGGCGCACGAGCGATTCCGTGTATCCCATCTCGTTGTCGTACCACGCGAGCACTTTCACCAGATTCCCGTCCACGACGCGCGTCATGCCGAGGTCCGCTATCGAGGCGACCGGCTCGCCGACGATGTCGGACGAGACGAGCTCCTCGTCGCTTGTCGCGAAGAGCCCCTCCCAACGCGGATCTTTCGCGGCGGCGCGCAGGGTCTCGTTCACCTCTTCTTTTGTCGTCGGACGCTTCGCTATGAAGGTGATGTCCGCAATGGAGCCCGCGGGCACCGGCACGCGCAGCGAGATGCCGTCGAACTTCCCCGCAAGCGGCAGGTACGCCTGGGTGACCGCGACGGCGGCGCCGGTGGAGGTCGGCACGATATTCTGCGCCGCCGCCCTCCCTTCTTTCATATCCTTCTTCGACGGGCCATCCACAAGCGACTGGCTTGCGGTGTACGCGTGCGTTGTGGAGAGAACGGCTTTTTCGATGCCGATAGCCTCGTCGAGG
>JAJXVW010000006.1 GCA_021781935.1 bacterium | reverse complement strand
GATTATTTCTTCCTTCTCGGCGGGCTCACGCGCGTGCTCTCCATCACCCAGGATGATTCCCATGTCTTCTGCCGCCACTCCCAGGTAAAGGAGGAGTTCTTCAAGATCTGGGACATCATCGACACCTTTTACGGTTCGTTCGGTTTCAAACTGCGGGTCCGTCTGTCCTTCCATGATCCGGCTGCTTCGGCAGCGTACCTCGGTACGCCGGAAATCTGGCAGAACGCCGAGAACGCGTTGCGCGAGATTGCATTGGAACGCGGTGCTGATCACTTCGAAGCGCCCGGCGAGGCGGCGATGTACGGCCCGAAACTCGACTTCATGGCGACCGACTCGCTCGGGCGCGAGCACCAGGTCGCAACCATCCAGCTCGACATGAACCTGCCGGAGCGCTTCGACCTCACCTGCATCAACGAGGAAGGCCGGAAGGAGCGCATCGTCATGATCCACTGCGCCATCATGGGGAGCATCGAGCGGTTCAGCGCGGTCATGCTCGAGCACACGGGCGGCAATCTTCCGACCTGGCTTTCGCCCGAACAGGTTCGTATCGTGCCTATTGCCGAATCGCACCATGCGTACGGCGAAACGATAGCCGCGGCGCTCCGCGCCGCGGGTGTCCGGGTGTCTGTCGATGCGGGTAACGATTCTCTCGGCAAACGAATCCGCGAAGCGAAGAAGCAGAAATTACCCTACGTGCTCGTCCTCGGAAACGCTGAGATGGAGGCTCAGACCGTCACGGCCGAGAGCCGGGATTACGGAAAACTCGAGGGACTCTCACTCGACGGATTCGTCGCGCGCCTCACGAAAGAGATTTCCGACCGCGCATAGTGACTCGAAACGCATCCGCCCCGGCCGCAAGCGGCCGGGGCGGATCTTTCGTTCAGAGAACGTCGCGGCCGAAAGGCTGAGAGCCTACGCGCCCAAAGTCGCGAGCGCGCGCGTCAGCGCGAGCTTCGCGCCTGTGACGCCGACCGAGTAGCTCGAATCCACCGCGGTTACGAACGCGGTCACGAGCCTCTCGAGCACCGGCGTCGCGCAGCTCGCGCAGATGCGCGCAACCTCGGGATGCACCGGGGCTCCTTCGAGCCGCGCGCGGTACGCGTCGTCGAGCGCACAGGCGATTTGGGTGAGGAACGCCTCCGCATCGCCGCCGCCGCGTATGACCGCGCGCAGCTGCGCGAATGCCTGCTCACGATCCCCGCGGATGAGTATCTCGAGGAATGCGGGAACCTCTGCCGGCACCGGTGCGGGAGCGCCCGCCGCTTCCGCCATGCGGACTGCCGCGCTCGGTTGCGCGGGTTTGATAGGTTCGACCCGGTCATAAACGGGCTCGACCGATTCATAGACCGGCTCTACTGCTCCGTAAACAGGTTCCACCTGCTCGTAGACCGGCTCGACGTTCTTCGAAGAAGGTGCGAAACCCGGTTCGCGTGACAGCCCCTTCACGATGTCATCGACCGTGAGCGGGCCGTTCTTTGCAAAGGATTTGAATCCCTCGTAACGCGAATACGCGGAGGATGCCGACGGGACGACCGGTGCGCGCGGGGGACCCTCATGAACCGGTGCCGAATGCGTCGCTTCCGCCACGAACGATTCGGTTTCCGGCGCGCTGGCATTGACCGACGCGGCAACGCGCGCCCCGAATGCGCGCAAACGGCGATCGGCGAACGGAAGCGCATTGAAGAGCACGAGATACGCGAGCGCGAGCGACCAGCCGATGAGTGCGACCCAGTACACGATCGTTCCGAACGGACCGAGGTCAAGACCGGTGTAGGGGATCTGAGACAGGTAGAGGTATGCGAGCGGCTGCGTCGTCGGGTGCGAGAAGAGCGTCACCGTAGGCGGCGGTACCCCACCGCCGCCGCCGCCACCGCCACCGCCGCCACCCCCACCGCCACCACCGCCGCCGCCGCTAGTAATGGCGAGCGTCGCCGAACACGTAAGCGTTTGTCCGTTCGTTGCATGGAACGTTCCCGTGTAGGTATGCGTCCCCACCGCCGTCGGTGCGACCGTGACATGCCCTGGAGAGGTCGTGCCGGTAGCGACCCCATTATCTATGTCGACCGTCGAAATCTCCGCGCCGCCCCAGGTGAGAGTCGCGCTGCTGCCTGCGTTCATCGAAGTCGGGCTCACCGTCATGGTACAGGAGGGTCCGCCGCCGCCACCCCCGCCAGCAACGGTAACCGTCGTCTTGCAGGTCGTGGATTGGCCATCCGGAGCTACCGCGGTTCCGGTGAAGGTCGTATCCGCCATGATGGCCTTCGAGGTCGTAGTTCCGCTAATGGCAGGAGACACGCTTCCGATGCCCTGATCGATACTGAAGATCCCCGCCCCTGGCGCGTCCCAGGAAAGTACGACGTGGTCGCCGGAATTCACCTGTGACTGGCTCGCGGAAAGCGTACAGGACACCGGTTGCGGCGCCGTCACGGTTATGACCGCACTGCAGTGAACCGTGCCTCCGGAGCCCGTCGCCGTACCGGTATAGGTCGTATCCGTGGTCGGCGAGACCGTCGTGGACCCGCTGCTCGCCGTCACCGTACCGACACCGTTGTCTATTGAAAATGAAGCCGCATCGGTCGTGCTCCAGGAGAGCATCGAGGAGCCGCCCTTCGTGATTGAAGCGGGATTCGCGGTAAGCGTGCAGGTAGGTGCGGGATTGCTCGTTACGGTGACGGTGGCCGTGCACGCAGCCGTCCTGCCGTTAGTATTCGTGGCCGTACCGGTATAGGTCGTGGTCGATTTCGGCGAGACATTCACCGATCCCGAATGGATCGGCGTAACCGCGCCGATGCCGTTGTCAATCGAGAACGCATCCGCGTCCGTTACGAACCACGAGAGCGCTGATGTTCCGCCCTGCGTGATCGATGCCGGATCCGCCGAGAGCGTACAGGCGGGCGTCTGAAGCTTCGCGACATTCACGGTCGTCCCGCAGGTAACGGTCGAACCGTCATACCCTACCGCCGTGCCGGTGTAGGTTACCGAGGAGACGGGCGTGACGGTCGTCGACCCGGAAGCGACCGGCGTGAGGTACCCCACGCCGTTGTCGACGAAGAGGCTTTTCGCATTAGTGGTCGTCCAGGAAAGCGTCGAGGAGTCGCCCTGCGTAATGGTAGTCGGCGAGGCGGAAAGCGTGCAGGTGGGAGCTCCGGGCTGCGGCGGAGGGGGTTCCGTGATGGTCGCCGAGCATGAAGCCGTTTTCGTCTGAGATCCGCTCGTCACCGCGACCGTTCCCTGTTTTGTTCCCGCGGTATCGTATGATTTCGTGACTGAAGAGGACGAACCGGAGAGCCCGTCCGTACCGCTCCACGAATAAGCGTACGAGCTCGTACCGCCCGACGCGGACGCCGTCCACGTCACGGGATCGCCCGTTTGGGCCGATGAAGGAGACGCCGCGCAAGAGACCGCAAGCACCGGAATGACCGCGACCGGCGCGCGACAGGTAACCGATCCCCCCGGACCCGTCGCGGTACCGGTGTAGGTTACCGAGGAAGAAGGAGCTGCGCTCGTCGAACCGGCAGCGACCGGCGCCACCGCGCCGATGCCGTTGTCTATCGAAAACGAGGTTGCGTTCGCGGTCGTCCAGGAAAGCGTCGTTGCACTCCCCGCGACGATCGATGACGGCGAAGCGGAAAGCGAGCAGGTCGGCGGAGGCGGAGTCACCTTCACGGTAGCGGAACAGGTCGTCTGGCCGCCCGGACCCGAGACGGTCATGGTGTAGTCGGTGGTAACCGATACGGAGACGGATCGCGTCCCGCTTTCGACGGGAGAGACGCTGCCGACGCCATGGTCGATGACGGCTTGCGTCGCGGCGGCGGTCGACCAACGGAGCGTTGCGGAACCGCCCCCGACCGGAAGCGCGGTTGGATTTGCGGCGAGCGTGCAGGTGGGTACCGCCGCCAGAACCGGCGGCGGAGGCGGAGGCGGAGGCGGAGGCGGAGGCGGAGGCGGCGGTGGCGGGATGCAGCATGGAGGAACCACCTGTGCGAACACCTGCGCCGGCGTCGTGAGCCCCGTAGCGAATGCGATTGACATGCCGAAGGCCACGGTCAAAAGCACCGTAAAGAGACCGACGAGTATCGGCCGCCGGTTGCTGAATGCTACGAGCCCTTGTGCTGCGTTTTCCATGATGAAATAAAGTGAACCGCCCCGCCGCTTGCGCGGCGTACAAAAAAGAGGAGGTGCGGTGCGGACAGATGGATTACTGTCCGCACCGCAAGTTCACCAAGGACAGTTCCAGTCGAACCACAGGACCGAGGGCGTCCCGATACGCGTCTTCGGCGAACCAGCCGTCATCCACGCGGCTTCGTCCGGATAGATGACGGCAACCCGACGGTCTCCCTCCGGGATGCGCGAACCGGATACGTCATTCACGCGAAGCCATGCGGCGACCCGGGATCCATAGCGCGGAATATAGTCGAGCCAGCGAACGCCGAGACCGCAGGATTGGACGCCGTTTGCATGACGCACGCATATCCAGAGCCGGTAATCCGCAGCGCGGACATCCGTCACCGGATAGAGCTGCGTCGCGACTTTCTCCGGAAGGCGCACGATCGCGTAACCGTCTTTGCGCGCGGTCCAGCTCCCGGTTCCCCACGCCGGAGCGTCAGTCGCTTCGTCCGCGTAGGTGAAGGTGCATTCCTCATCGGGACACCGTTCGACGAACGGGGATTCCCATTCCGTCTCGCCGGCGCGCAAGAGCGACGTGCAGGCGTCCCGAGCGATATCGGTAGGCCCGGTATCGTGTATGCGCACCTGGTCGCCTTTCTTGACCGGGATGAGCACGTCGACGCAGCCGGTTCGAACGGCCGGACCCTGAACCGGATTCGCGCAGTTGCTCAGCAGCATGGGCCGGCGCGAGACCGGATCGCCCCACATCACCTCGCGGCGATGCAGGCTCCGCGTCACGCAATTGACGAGCGGATACCACTCGAGCTTTCCTGCCGCGAAGCGGTACGCGAGACAAGCCGATCGGTACCGTCCACGGACGATGACCTTCACGAGCGAATGCACGTACGCCGGCACCGCCTGCACGGAAGCGAGGTGCGCTCCCGACTCATTGAACGCTTTCAAGAAGTCGCGCGGCGTGGCCGGGCGCCTCTCGTGGCACGCGGCTGGATCGAGCGGAGTGTCACCGGTCGGATCCGCAACGAGCGAGCGCTCGACGAGCGCGGCGAGCCGCGCCGGTGAGCCTGCGGCCTTGCAGAACGGATTGCCGCGCGGGGCGGCTTCCGCTGACGTCACGAGCGATAGCGTAGCGGTCGATGCTTGGAACGTGATCTTCGGCGCGGCTCCCATCGTGGCGAGCAGCGCGGCGAGCCCGATGATGAGCTTCCTCATCGGTGTTCCTCCTCTATTGTATTGCGCCGCTCTCATGTGAGAGACGGCATGGTTGAAGGTACAGTACGGAGCTACCTTGGCTCCGGTCTCTTCTTGCGAAGAGTCACCCGACGGCGGCTATGAAGCCGTAATCGGATGACTACTCACGAAGTCTGCCGTGACGACGAACCGGTCGGTCTTCGCGGCGAAGGAATCGCACGTGGAGAGCGTGAGAACCTTCCCGCTCACGGACAGCGGGATGGCGGCCGAGGTCGCGTCCTCCTTCTCGACGCTCCGCACGCGGTAGCTGTACGCGGCGTCAGATGAATAGACCGTGATGGCGTCTCCCGGGCGTAGCTTCTGGATACCGTCAAAGGTCTTATAGGCCTGGTTTCGTACGATGGGAAGGTAGCTCGAGTGGCCGAACAGGATGAGGTTACCATTTTCCCCGAGCGTTGCGGAAGTCGGGTACCGGACGGCTCCCTTTAGAAGAAGCGAGTCAAGCGCGGCAATGTCAGTCGTGTCAGGGTTCGCGATGGTGGCCGAGAGATTGATAGCGGGAATCGAAATCTTCACCGGGTCTTCGCCGATGCCCACGAGGGCGGTCGTCGCCTCCGCGGACGCCACGAGGGGCGTGCTCGAGGCCAGCGTGACTTTGGCGGGGGCGGGGGCGGGGGCGGCCGGCGCGTCAGGAAGCAGGCTAAGGGCGGAAAGCGCGTATACGGACAGAAGGAATACGAGTAGCGACAGCGCGAGGAAGCTCCACCTCCTCGTATATGCGAGCCTGGCAGCCCGAACGAGCCGGGCCGTGATGCGTACCAACTCCTCCATATCGTCTTGCCAACAAATACACCGTATTGTCAATATCGTCAAGCACCGGCGCAGTGACTTGACAGCCAATAACATTATTGTAAATTACCTATCTCATGGAACCACTCGCCCCGCACGCCGGTACGCGCGAATCCGCACGAAACGGCCCCGGCGTGGTGGGTTGTCGGTGGCCAGGCGCGCCGTGCTGGTGGCGCGCCGTATACTCGGCACGTTTCGTCCCGCCGACCGTCGACCGGCTCGGCGCCGCGGCGGTCTACCTGAGTTCCCTGTTCTCCCCCGCGCAGAAACCCTCACTCTCGGTCGTACCGAACGCGACCTCCACCGTCGCGACGGTCGCTCCGTCGACACCGGCCGCCGTTCGGTCGCAGGGAGCTCCGACACGATCGTATCCGGCGGCGCAGCCTGGCCGCGAGACCTCGACGACCACCGAGATCTCGGGAGCAACGCCTACGGGGACGTACTACGGGCTTCCGGATCTCGCCGTCTCGATCGACCGGATCGGCTATCTCGCGACCACGTCTGCCGAATCTTTCGTCGCGAGCTCCACGGTACCGCACGGCTCCCGCCCGGCGATCGTATTCACGGTGAAGAATGTCGGCACGAATGTCTCGAAAGCGTGGAATTTCACGGCAAAGATCCCGACGCAGACCGCCTACGTTTACACGGCGCCGACGCAGCAGGTGCTGCGTCCGGGCGAGAGCATCCAGTTCACGCTCGGCTTTGATGAAGCGAACCCGGGAGCCCATCAGACGATTTCCATCCACGTGAATCCCGGCGGCACAGACGCGAACGCCGCCAATAACGACGCGTCGGCAACGCTCACCATTCTCGGTTCGTAGGTTGGCTTCACGTGCGTAACCGAAGAATCCCGCGAGGACCTCGCGGGATTCTTCGTGGTCGTCGAACACGAAGGGAAACCGGCGCCGGAGCTATACGTCCAACGTCGCGGCTTTCGCGTTGCTCTGGATGAACGACTTGCGGCTCGCAACGTCCGTGCCCATGAGGATGTCAAAGATTCGGTCGGCTGCTTCGGCATCCTCGACCGTAACCCGCTTCAGCACGCGGTGCGCCGGATCCATCGTGGTCTCCCAGAGTTCGGAGGCATTCATCTCGCCCAAGCCCTTGTAGCGCTGCACATTCGCGCGCGCGCTTTTCTTCGCCTTCGGCGCTTCCTCCTCCCCCTCCTGCGCCTCGCGTTCAGCAGATTCTCCTTCGCTGAGCTCGACCGCATCCTCCTCCGCCACGCCCATCTCCTTCAGGATCTTCGCCTTCTCGGCGTCGGCGTACGCGTAGTGCACCTCCTTACCGCGGGTGATCTTATAGAGCGGCGGCTGCGCAATGTAGACGAATCCGCCATCGATGATCGGTCGGAAATGGCGGTAGAAGAGCGTCAAGATGAGCGTGCGGATATGCGCGCCGTCCACGTCGGCATCGGTGGCGATGATAAGCTTATGGTATCGCAGCTTGGAAATATCGAAGACGTCGCCGATCGCGGTGCCGAGCGCGACCACCAGATTCTTGACCTGCTCGGAGGCGAGCATCTTGTCGAGGCGCGCCCGCTCGACGTTCAGGATCTTGCCGCGGAGCGGCAAGATGGCCTGCGTACGGCGATCGCGTCCGGTCTTTGCGGTACCGCCCGCCGAATCTCCCTCTACGATGAAAAGTTCGGACTCTTCCGCGGATTTCGTCTGGCAGTCGGCGAGCTTCCCGGGGAGCGTCATGCCTTCGAGCGCGCCCTTGCGAAGCACCGAGTCCTTGGCGGCTTTCGCCGCCTTCCGCGCCTTCAAGGCGAGCAGCACTTTGTTCACGATCGCTCTCGCGTCATCCGGATTCTCCTCGAGGAAGGCCGCGAACGCCTCGCCGAAGACGGTCGCGGTCGCGCCCTGCGCCTCGACGCTGCCGAGCTTCGCCTTGGTCTGCCCTTCGAACTGGATCTCCGGAAGCTTCACGGAGACCACCGCGGTAATGCCTTCGAGCACATCGTCGCCTGTGAAGTTCTCGTCCTTCTCCTTGATGAGGCCCGCGGCGCGACCGTAGGTGTTCAAGGTGCGCGTGAGCGCCGTCTTGAAGCCGGTCACATGCGTTCCGTGCTCGGGATTGTAGATATTGTTCGCGAACGCGATGAGCCGGGGCGTGATGTCGTCCACGTACTGGAGCGCGACTTCGACAGCGACCCCGTCCTGCTCCTTGTCGACGTAGAAGATATTCTTGTGGACCGGCGTCTGGTGCTTGTTGTAGAACGCCACGAGCGAGCGCAGGCCGCCTTCGAAGAAGAACGTCATCGACGGCACGTCGAGCGGCAGCTCGCGCAGATAGAAGACGTCATCCGCTTCCATACCGGCGCGCGTCTCCTCGCGCGCGTCGATCACCGTGATGCGCACGTCCTTCACGAGGTACGCCTGCTGCCGCAGATGAT
Source organism: bacterium (assembly GCA_021781935.1). GTDB lineage: Bacteria > Patescibacteriota > Minisyncoccia > Phycocordibacterales > Phycocordibacteraceae > C7867-001. The sequence goes on along the minus strand of JAJXVW010000006.1, from coordinate 8,819 downwards.
TCACGATCTTCTCCCAGTTCCACTCGACCCCGCCCGTGAATATGCTCTCGTCGGGACGAAACATGACGATCGAGCCCTGCCGCTTCGTCTTGCCGACCCGCTTCACCTTCGCAAGCGGCTTGCCGATCTGGTATTCCTGCATGTGGATCCCGCCATCTTTGTGGACGAGCACCTTCATGCTGGTCGAGAGCGCGTTCACGACCGACGCGCCGACGCCGTGGAGGCCGCCCGAAACCTTGTAGCCGGAATCCTCGCCGCCGAACTTGCCGCCGGCGTGCAGCGTCGTCATGATCGTCTCGAGCGCGGAGACCTTCGTCTTCGGGTGGATGCCGACCGGAATGCCGCGGCCATTGTCGACGACGCGCACGTAGCCGCCCGGAAGAAGCGCCACTTCGATATCGTCGGCGTAGCCGCCCATGGCTTCGTCGCGCGCGTTGTCGAAAATCTCCGAGATGAGGTGATGGAGCCCCTCGGGGCCGGTCGTCCCGATGTACATGCCCGGGCGCTTGCGCACCGGCTCGAGCCCCTCGAGCACCTGGATGCTCGAGGCGTCGTAGGAGGACTTCTTAGGGGTGTTTTCAGCCTTTTTAGCCATAAAAATAGCCGGATTTCGGTTACCGCAAGTATACCACGAATGGCACTGTTTTACGCCCTGTTCCTCGTGATCTCGATGCCGGGAATCGCGTCCGTCCAGACGGCCTTTTTCTGCAGAGAAACGGTGACCTCGCGCGCGCGTTCGTCCTTCAGAACCGCGCGAGCGATATCCTCGGCGAGAGCCTCGACGAGGTAGTAGCTCCTGCGCGCAAACACGTCCTCGACGCAGCCGCGCAGGAAATCGAAATCGATCGTGTCCGGAAGCGAATCACTCGTCCCCGCCGCGACGACATCGCAGCCGACCCGCACAGACACCTCGAACTCCTGCTCAACATGGCGCTCATGGTCATGGTGCCCATGGATGCCGATAATCTTGAAGTTTGAGAGCGTAACGTAGTCCATGGCTAGAGGAGATGCGCGTCATCGTTCAGCGTTATGAGCTGCCAACCCTGGTCGTCCGTGTAACAGATATGGCTCACTCCCGTGTTCTCGGTCTTAAAGTGGCGGAGCATCTGTACGAATTGGCTTCGCAGGAAGTCATCCCGAAATAGCACCGAGCCGGTGAGGACTCTCAGGAACGCGCCGTGCGTCACGACGCACAATGAAGCGGCCTCGTGATGGCGCAGGAAATCGAGCGCGGCTCGCGCCCGCTCGGAAAGTTCGCGGAAATTTTCTTCATCGGAATGACGGTACTCAGGATGGTTCTGTGCATCCATGGCAGCGAGTGCGGCAACCCGTTCCGGATGGTCCTTCGGTTTTCCTCTGAGCGCGCTCGCCTCCTTCGCCTCGACGAAGAGTTCATGCGGCTCCACCATGAGCCCCGTGACTTCCGCGATTGCACCAGCCGTATCGAGCGCGCGCGGATAGGTGCTCGACACGAGCGCTTCGACATTCAGGCGCCCGATGCGTCCCGCAACGATGCGCGCCTGCTCCCTGCCGCGGTCGGTAAGCGCGGAGTCGCGTCCGCGGAAGATGCCGTCGACATTGCTATCCGTTTCCCCATGCCGGACGAGATAGACATGCTTCAGGACTGCCATGCGCTCATCCTAGCGTATGCGGACGCCGACGTGAAATGAAAGCGGCTGGCCGTTCCCGATTCCCCGCGGTCCTGCTACACTCGGACATCATGGAGATACCGATCGACCGCAGCGAGGAGATGCGCCTCCGGAGCGAGCTCGAGGCGCGCACCGATTTCGAGGCCCTCCGCGAGCGCCGCTATCTCGCGATGCCCGACCTTTCTCGTACGCCCGGCAGCCCGCTCCACGAGCTCGTCGAGCGGGTGAAGCGGGTACCGGCGCTCGCTGGATTCGACGTCATCGAGATACCCGAGATCGTACCCGCGGACATATCGTTCGACCTCTTCGACTTTCCTGCCAACCACCCCGCGCGCTCGAAGAGCGATACTTACTATGTGGACGCGAAGCATATTCTGCGCACCCACGACACCGTCTTTTGGTACTACTACCTCACGGACCCGCGCATCAAGGAACGGCTCGCGAACGGAGCGTCCATGGGCGCCATCTGCTATGGCAAGGTATACCGTAAGGACGAGATCGACAGCCGCCACATGAACGTCTTCCATCAGCTCGGCGGTTGGTATATCGCGCCGGAGGCCGAAGCGGTGACCGTCGAAGACCTTATGGAGACGCTCGCACAGATCGCGAAAAGCGTGTTCGGCGAGTCCGCGCGATTCCGATTCAATCCGGACACCTTCCCATACACCGATCCCTCGCTCGAGCTCGAACTGAACGTGAAAGGCACAGCTGCGGAAGGGCCCGCGAAGGGCGAATGGCTGGAACTCTTGGGCGGCGGCATGCCGAAAGCGAGCGTGCTCGCAAAGATGGGCGTCGAAGGATATCACGGCTGGGCATTCGGCTTCGGGCTCGAACGGCTCGCGATCGCCTCGATGGCGCTCCCTGACATCCGCCTGCTCTGGAGCGAGGACGAGCGCGTGAAGAAGCAGCTCGTGCTCGGAGAGACCTACCGTGAAGTCTCGAAATACCCGCCGGCACTGCGTGACATCTCGTTCATCGTGCGGAAGACATTCGTGCCGAACGACTACTTCGACCTCGTGCGCGAGATCGGCGGCGACCTCGTGGAAGACGTCGCGCTGCTCGACCGTTATGAGAATGACGCAAAGTTCGGCGCGGACCGAATGAGCTACGCCTATCGCATCACCTACCGAGCGCTTGACCGCACGCTCACGAGCGGAGAGGTCGACACGCTGCACCAGAAGCTCGAGGCGGCAACGGCGAACGCGTTTAGCGCCGAAATTCGATAAGCGCTTCCTCCCTAGAAATACGCCGCCGCGGGTGCTACGCTGAGGGCATGAGCCCGGCGCTAATCGCCTATCCGTTCCTGTTCGTGGCCATTTTCTTCGAATCCTTCGTCCTGGTCACGTTCCTCTCGAAGCCTGCGCGCGACGCGCGGCGGCGCGCGCCCGCGTCCGGGAACTATCCGAAGGTCGCCGTCATCGTACCCTGCTACAACGAAGAAGCGACCATCGGCGGCACGGTCGAGTCGCTCCTCGCCCTCGATTATCCGCAGGACAAGCTTGAGGTTATCCTCGTTGACGACGGTTCGACCGACGCGACGCCGGCGACCATGCGACAGCATCGCGAGCAGCCGAACGTCAAGATAATCCGCAAGGAGAACGGCGGTAAGTACACGGCGCTGAACGCGGGCATCGCCGCCACGGATGCCGAGATCATCGGCTGCCTTGATGCGGATTCTTTCGTGGATCCGTCCGCGCTCAAGGAGATCGTACCGTGCTTCGATCGCGCCGAGGTTGCCGCAACGACCGCCGCGATGACGATACACGAGCCGCATAACCTGCTCGAGCACATGCAGAACGCGGAATACACGTTCGGCGTGACGTTGCGTCATGCGCTCGCCGCCGTAAACGGGCTCTACGTCACGCCCGGGCCATTCTCGTTTTATCGGCGGTCTGTCGTCCAGGCGCTCGGCGGGTTCCGCGAGGGCCACAAGACGGAAGACATGGAGATGGCGCTGCGCATCCAGCGCGCGGGCTTCGAGATCGACAACGCGCCGCGAGCCCGGGTATACACGAAAGGTCCGCGCACGGTACGTACGCTCGTGAAGCAGCGGACTCGGTGGACCACCGGCTTCATGCGGAACGTGCTGCACGAGTACCGCGACCTCGTCGGCAATCCGTCGTTCGGCGCGCTCGGACTCATCGTGCTCCCGATCGCCGTCCTCGCGATCGTGAGCGGCCTCATTCTGTTTTCGCTCTTCCTCTACACCTCGGTTGCGAATCTCATCGTCATGATTTCGGTGCGCGAAGGCATACCGTTCGGTTACGCGTTTACGCCGTCCCTCCCGCGATTCGATTGGTTCTATATCCCGTCCTCGCTCTACATTCTGCTCGGGGTGCTTGCTGCGGGCGCTTCCCTCGTCATGATCGCGATGGGCAAGCGGCTCTCGCGCTCTCCGCAGCCGCTTTCCGTAGGACTTTTCGCGTACACCGTGCTCTACGGTTTGGTCGCTCCGCTCTGGCTGTTGCGCGCGACGGCGGACGTCGCGCTCGGAAAGCAGCGTCGCTGGAAATAAACCGTTCCCTGCGGTAGAGTCCGGTCATGTCGCTTCTCGCCCGCAATACGCTCATCGCCCTCGGCATCACCGTGGTGCTGGTCGGCACGGTGGCCTATGCGGTGAACTACCTGAACCAGCAACGCGTGGTCGAGCTTTCCGCCATCGAAGATCAGCTCTCGATCGATACGCTCTCGCTCGACACCCAGTTCTCGCTGCTGGAGACCGCGCCCTGCGACACGGCTTCTTCGACGGATCTCACGGGGGAGCTCACCGACCTCGGAAACCGTCTCTCGTATGCGGAGAGCCAGCTCGGCAGCGCGAACGCGGAAGTCATCCGGCTCAAGGAGCAATACTCCCTGCTCGAGATCCGCGACTATCTCATTACGAAGCAGCTCGCGGCCGCCTGCGGCACGAAGCCGGTAACCGTACTGTATTTCTACAGCAACGCGGGCGATTGCGCGGACTGTGCGAAGGCCGGATATGCGCTTTCGTACCTGCGCGACGCCTATCCGCAACTGCGCGTGTATTCCTTTGATTACAATCTGAACCTGGGCGCTTTGAAAACGCTCATAACGGTGGAGAAACTTCGAGACGCGCTTCCCGCCTTCATCATTAACGGCAAGCATTACTACGGCTTCACGTCGCTCGCGGATCTCGAGAAGAATTTCCCGAAAGGCGCGCTCGCGACCACGACCGCGACGAGCTCGCGGCCGTAGGAGAGTGGCGGACAAGATATCTTACGTGAGCCGGAGGTGAGATTCGAACTCACGACCTGCTGTTTACAAAACAGCTGCTCTGACCGACTGAGCTACTCCGGCTTCGTTAAAAACGGCTACGAAATGTCTGTCTCCGCCTTCGCGGCGGAGAGCTCGGTCTTGAAGTCCGTCAGTTTCCGTACGAACTCGCGGGACGCCTCGCGCGTCGGGCGAACCGCGCCATCTTCGTGCGTGCGCAGGCGCCGCACGACCCGCGTGAGCACCCGCTCGACGGCACGTATCGCCTGCAGCACGAGATGCGCGACGTCATGGCCGACACGCGCCGAGACGCGCTCGACCTCTTCCCGCAGGAATGCGGCGAGATCGACGTGCGTGAATATGAATTCGAGGCGCTCTACCTCGGCATCGAAACGGCCGCGTCGCGCCGCGAAGAAACGTACGCCGCGCGCCGCCTCGTAACGGGTTAGCGCAAGGAAGCCCGCGAGAAGAATGAGCGAGCCGGCGATCGCGACGAGGTATCCCATGGCTAGCGAGTGGAGAGACGGTAGAACGACGTCACTTCGACGCGTTCCCCGAATTTCTGGGTCGCCTCGTTCAAAAGACCGCGGATCGTCCGGCCCTCATCCTTGATGAACGGCTGGTCGAGGAGAACCTGATCCTGGAAATAGCTCGCGAGCTTCCCTTCGATGATCTTCCGCTTCATGTCCTCCGGCTTCCCTTCGACCTCCTTCTCGAAAACGGCTACGGCCGCCGCCCTCGCATCCGCCGGAATCTGCTCGTGCGAGACGTACTTCGGAGCCGTCGCGGCGACCTGCATCGCGATCTCGCGCGCGAGGTCTGCGAACTCCGGATTCTTTGCGACGAAATCGGTCTCGCACGAGAGCTGCGCCATCGCGCCGATGGTTCCCTCATGCGTGTAGGTCCCGATCCAACCGGCGCCGAGCTCGCGGTCTGCCTTCTTCTCGGCCGCCGCCGAGGAACGCTTCTTCAGAATGACTTCCGCCTGAGCGAGATCGCCGCCCGCTTCTTCGAGCGCCTTCTTGCATTGCATGACCGATACGCCGGTCTTGTCGCGCAGCTGCTTTATGACTTCCGTGGTGATTTCCATGATGTGCGTCTACTCAAGTATACGTAAAAGGGTCGTTCTCTCCAACCGGAGATTCGGGGAGAGGCTCCGGCGCGCTAGGCTGTGCGGCCCCGTTCGTACGCGCTCACGAGCTCGCCGAGGATGAGGCGGACGGTGTCCCGCGAAGCGTCGTTCGCGACGATGGGATACGCGGCGTCCGCCAGATCGCAGTCGCTCGACATGATGGCAATGACGGGGATCCCCGCTTCGCGCGCTTCCTTTACCGCGTGTTTCTCGTGACGCGTGTCCACCACGAGGAGCGCGTCGGGACGCTTCGCGAGATCGGTGATGCCGTCGAGACGCTCGGTAAGCCGCGCGGCCTCGCGCTCGAGGCGCACGATCTCGAGCTTCGTGTGCTGTTTCGCAAGAGTGCCGGCCGCCTTCTTTTCGGTGAGGTCGGCGAGACGGTCGATGCGCTTCTTGATCTCCGGCCAGTTCGAAATGGTACCGCCGAGCCAGCGCGCCGCGACGTAGGGGGCGCCGGCCTTCTCCGCCGCCTCGCGGACGAGGCTCGCAATCTCGGTCTTTCCGCCGACGAAAAGCACCGTCTTCCCGTCCTTCGCGAGGGTCGCGAGGGCGCGCTTCGCATCCTCAAGCCCCGTCGCAGTCTTCGTGAGGTCAATGATATCCTGGCGGCCCTTCATGCCGATGACGTATCCCTTCATCGACGGGTGGCGGCGGCTTTTGACCTGCGCGAAATGCGCCCCCGATTCAAAGAGGCGCTGGATATCCTGCGAAGTGGCGTTTTCCTGCATGTGTGGGGCTACTGTACCTTAGGGGGGGCAAAATCGCAACCGGGAACCGCGGCTGGATTGCTTACTCTTCTTGGGGCGACCCTATTCCCTCCCCGGCGGCCGCCTGGCGGAGCGCATCGACGACCGGGTCGAGCCCTCCCGTAAGGATCTTGGGGAGATTGTGCCAGGTTTCTTTTATGCGGTGGTCGGTCACGCGATCCTGGAGGTAGTTGTAGGTACGGATTTTTTCGGAGCGGTCTCCGGTGCCGATTTGCTCCTTCCGCTCTGCTGCGTGCTTTTTCGCTTCCTCCTGCTCATGGAGCGCTTCGAGCTTCGCCGAGAGGATCGCCATCGCCTTCTCCCGGTTCGCTTGCTGGCTGCGTTCAGCCTGGCTCCGTACTTCGAGCCCCGTCGGCGTATGGATAAGGCGCACCGCCGTTTCCACTTTGTTTACGTTCTGGCCGCCCGCCCCGCCGGCGCGTGAGAATTCCATGACGATGTCCGTCGGGTTGATCTCAACCGTGGTCTTCGGCCGTATCGGCAGCACCGCGACGGACGCAGTCGAGGTGTGTATCCGTCCCGACTTCTCGGTCGCGGGTATGCGCTGCACGCGGTGCACGCCCGTCTCATAGCGAAGCGCGTCGTAGGCGTCGCTTCCGGAAACCTCGAGCGTCGAATCGTCCACGAGGCGCGTCTTCCAGCCGCGCGCTTCGGCGTATTTCTGATACATCTCCACGAGGTCGTGCGCGAAAATATTCGCCTCGTCGCCGCCCGCCCCTGCACGAAATTCCATGACGACCGAAGTCGGTTTCGCCGCGGTTTCCTTCTCCTTCTCGAGAATCCGGGCGATCTCCTCAAGCAGCGCCTCCTGTCGCGCCCGTATGCGCTTCTCGTCCTCCGCCGCCATAACCCTGAGTTCCGCGTGCTCTCCCGCCGCCGTGCGCGCGTCGGCCGCCTCCTCATCGAGGCGTTCGTATTCTTCCGCGAGATACGCGGTCGCGAAATTCTTCTTGAACTCAGGCGAGTATTCCATCGGTTTCTCCTACTCTACCACTTCTCTTTCCCCGCTTCCCCCGCGAGAAAGACGACACGTTTTTTGAGGCTCTGCGTAGGCCGACGGGCCGAGCAGGAGGAAGTTTTTCCGAGGAAAATATTCCGTACTCAAAAACGTATCGTCTGCCGAACGCCCCCTACTTCCCCTACTTCTTCTTCAAGGCGCGCTGCTTGAAACGCTCGACGCGGCCCGTCTTATCGAGCATGCGATCCTCGCCCGTGTAGAACGGATGGCTCTTCGAGGAGATTTCGACGACGAATTTCGGATATTCCTTCCCTTCGAAGGTCGTCGTCTCCGTGGTACGGATGGTGGAGCCGATGAGGAATTGCGCCCCGGAGGCGAGATCCTCGAATACGACCGGACGATAGTCGGACGGATGGATGTCTTTCTTCATAAGACTCGCAGCATACCACGCGCGCGCCCGAGGCGCCATCCGGCGCTTCCTACGGAGTTTCCTGCGACGAGCGGTGCCGGAGAACGAGGGCGGCGAGGCCTGCAAGGATGATGATGCCGAGCGCAATGAGGACATAGGTAACATCCGGGGAGTTTGAGCGGGTCGGAGCGCTCGAAGCGGTCGTCGCCATTCCCGGGACGCTCGGCGTCGTCGAACTCGCCGGCGTCGCCGCAGGCGGTTTGGGCGCCGCGAGATGCGTGGACGGCGATTTCGTCGGGGGCGACGGCAGTTTCGACGTATTCGTCTCGTACGGCGGCGGGCTTGCCGGGTGGGTGCTCGTCGCCTGTGCGGCACATGCCGTGGCGGGCACGAGGACGAGGGCAAGCGCAATAAGGGCGGTAAGTCGTGTGTACATAGGTGAAGTTAGAATTCCTTGAAATTCGATGCCACGTTCACGATAGCACTCCCGCTCGCGGCGGTGGCGGCGGTTCCGCCGGTGCAGGTGATCGCGTAGGTGGTCTGTCCGGTAACGGTATCGGGTGCGGAGCCGGAGAGGTTCCCGTTCCCGTCGGCGGCCAGGTTCTGCTTCCAGGCGGAGCCGTTCTTCGAGATGCTGCAGGAGTCCACGCCGCTCCCCGTCCATGAGACG
>JAJXVW010000053.1 GCA_021781935.1 bacterium | reverse complement strand
AGCGAGCGCCCCGCCCGGCGCAGCTTCACATAGGGCGCAACCACGTCCTGAATGGTGAGCTTATTCTTTATCTCCCCTACAGTATCCCGCGCCATTTCCCTCCCATTTTACTGCATTCATCGTACCTTGACTTTGCTTTAGATTACTTTATATTACACATGAAACAACGAGGACCTTACGCTATGGCCAAGTCGACTGACGCGCTTCTTTCCGAGGCGCGCAAGGAAATGCATGAAGCTCTTGATCGGATAAAGGCTGACCTTGCGGCAGACCACCGACAGGCGTCCTTGAACATGCTCGAAGACCTTCGGCAGAAGGCAGACGAGATGATCTCGGAATCCGAGGAGCGGCTGCGTGCAGAAATCGAGCGCATCAAAGGTAGGGGTCTTCCCGAGAGACTCCAGGATCGGATGATCCAAAGCGCGATCCAATCGCACCAGATGGTGACGACAGCCGCCCGCAAGATGATTGACCAGTTCAGCCTCTTTATCGATGAAGGCTAAAGCCCTACTGCGCAGGAGGAAATCCGTCCTCCTGCGCCAACCGAAGAACGACCTGAGGTCGTTCTTTCTGTTTTTATGCTCTTCCCTCCCCAAGCGAGCAGTTCGGAAATCAGACAGTTGCAGAGACGTTCATGCACGGTCTTTCGGCATTCCGATGCAGCTTTGCTGCTATGCCAAAAGATGAACGTTGGAGCATAGAAAAACGCCCCGCTAGGGCGTTTTTCGTTGCCTGATTTCCGAACTACGAACGGCATTGTTGTATCGGAGCCTGTTGAAAATCGATGAGATGCAAGGCGCACAAGCGAAGCGGCGCGAGCCGTACTAGGGCGTACGGTGATCGCCGGTTCGCGAAGTGCAACGCGGCAGGTCGCGATTTTCAGCGGGCGAACACTATTTCGCGCGCGCGTTGATCGCTATACCCGGCCGCATACTCTCCTCGTCCGCCTGCGGCACTGGCCGCTCCGCCTGGAGTTTCGCAATCGACTCGAACTTCTTCGAGCCGCTGAAGCCGGTACCCGCCGGGATGAGGCGGCCGAGAATCACGTTCTCCTTGAGACCGCGCAGGCGATCGACGGAACCCTTGAGCGCAGCGTTGATGAGGATCTTCGTCGTCTGCTCGAAGGATGCTGCCGAGAGGAACGACCGGCGGGAAAGCGCGCTCTCCTTGATGCCGAGCACGATCTCCTTTGCCGTGGGCGGCATCTTCCCTTCCGCTTCGGCGCGCTTCCTCATGCGCGCGTACTCCCAATCCTCGACCACGTCGCCCACCGACCAGTCGGTATCGCCGGCGTCGGTTATCTTCACGCGGCTGAACATCTGCTTCACGATGACCTCGAGGTGCTTGCGAGAGACCGGTGCGCCCTGGAGCTCGTAGATCTTCGCCGTTTCCGCGATGATGTACTCCTGCACGGCAGCGCGTCCCGCGTACTCGAACAGCGTATCGAGATCCACGGAGCCGTCGGTGAGGATCTGGCCCTTCACCACTTCCGTGCCCTCCTTCACGAGCGGAACGCGGGGATACGGCGCGAGATACTCGTAGGCGGAGCCGTCCTTCTTGCCCTGACCCTTTACGGGGGCAACGACGATGACTTTCTCCTTCCCGGCTTCCTTGATCTCCATGACGATGCCGTCGGACTTCGAAATCACAGCCGGATTCTTCGGCGAGCGCTTCTCGAAGAGCTCCTCGACGCGCGGGAGACCCTGCGTGATGTCGCCGCCCACGCTGGCCACGCCGCCGGCGTGGAAGGTGCGCATGGTGAGCTGCGTGCCCGGCTCGCCGATAGCCTGCGCGGCGACAGTGCCCACGGCCTCGCCGAGGTCGACGAGCTCCTGGGTGGTAAGATCCATGCCGTAGCAGGTCTGGCAGATGCCGTAGCGCGTCTCGCAGGTCATCGGGGAACGTGCGGTGACGCTCGGTATGTCGCTTGCCGCGAGCGCCGCCGCATCATCGAAGGTCAGATAGTGGCCCTTTTTGAAGAGCACCGTGCCCGTCGAATCCTTGGCGTCCTCGGCAAGCACGCGGCCCGCGAGCGCGGTCGCGTAATCAACCTGGATGCCGGAGGCGGAGACTCGGTTGATGCGCAAGCCGTGCTTCGTCCCGCAGTTCTTTTCCGTCACGATCGAGTCCTGTGCGACGTCGAAGAGACGGCGCGTCAGATAGCCCGCTTTCGCGGTGCCTAGCGCGGTATCGGTCAATCCCTTGCGGGCGCCGTGCGTCGACATGAAATACTCGACCGGATTCAATCCTTCGGTAAAGGAAGACGCGATCGGCACTTCGATGGTCTCGCCGGCCGTGTTCTGGATAAGACCCTTCATGCCGGCCATCTGCGTAAGGTTACCCATGGAGCCTCGCGCACCGGAGGTGACCATGTCCGCCACCGGTCCCATCGGATCAAGCTCGGCTGCCACGAGCTTTTCAATCTCCTGCTTCGCTCCCTGCCAGATCTCGATAGCCATGCGGCGCTTCTCATCTTCAGAGAGCAGGCCGTTCTGGTAGTCCTCTTCAATCTTCGCGACCTTCTCGGCGGCATCGCTGACGACCGCCTTCTTCCCCTCGGGCACCTTTACGTCGTCGATCGCCCAGGTGACGCCGGATTTCGTCGCATACTCGAAGCCGAACTTCTTCACCTTATTCACGATGCTCGGGACAGCATCAAGGCCGTAGCGCGCGATGCAGTCGTTCACGATGCGCGCGAGCACCTTCTTCGTGATGGTCTCATTCACGAACGGATAGTCGCTCGGAAGGACCGTGTTGAAGAGGAGACGGCCGACCGTGGTTTCAAACGCCTTCCCGTCGAATCCCTCGTATTTCGTCTTCTCGGGGGTCGGGAATACCCGCACTTTCGCGCGCATGTCGATCGCGTCGTATTCGTACGCGAGGATGGCGGCATTCGGCGCGCTGAAGTGCTGGCCTTCGCCTTTCGCTCCTTCCGCGACTTTCGTGAGCCAGTAGACGCCGAGCACGATATCAAGCGGCTTGCCGGTGAGCACTATCATTTCGCCCGACCCGGGCTTCAAGATGTTCTTATTGGCGCTCATCACGTTCGCAGCTTCCCACTGCGCCTCTTCCGAAAGCGGCACGTGGACGGCCATCTGGTCGCCGTCGAAGTCCGCATTGAACGCGTTACACACGAGCGGATGGAGCTGAATCGCATCGCCCTCGATGAGCTGCGGACGGAATGCCTGGATGCCCTGGCGATGGAGCGTCGGCGCGCGGTTCAAGAGGACGTATTTGCCCTCGATCGCCTCTTCGAGGATCTCCCACACCTCCGGGACGCCGTCTTCGATGAGCCGCCCGGCACCGCGGATGTTGAACGCGAGCTCGCGCTCGAGGAGTCCGGCAATCACGAACGGGCGGAAAAGCTCGAGCGCCATATGCTTCGGCAGGCCGCATTCATCGAGCTCCAGATCCGGACCGATGACGATCACGGAGCGGCCCGAATAGTCGACGCGCTTGCCGAGCAGGTTCTGGCGGAAGTAGCCCTGCTTGCCTTTCAGATAATCGGCGAGCGATTTCAGCGGCCGGCGTTGCGCCGGCGTGAGCGCTCCCGCCGAAGCGCCTCCCTTGCGAATCGAGTTGTCGAGCAAGGCATCGACTGCCTCCTGGAGGATGCGTTTCTCATTGCGCAGGATGACCTCAGGCGCATGGATGTCGATAAGCTTTTTCAGGCGGTTGTTGCGGTTTATGACGCGGCGGTAGAGGTCGTTCACGTCGGACGTCGCGTGG
>JAJXVW010000052.1 GCA_021781935.1 bacterium | reverse complement strand
ACTTTGTCGCCATATCTCTCGTTGCGCCCCTTATGACGACTTCCGGCGTCGCCATCGAGCGCGCCGCCGACCTTGCCGCGATACTCACGAACCTCGAACCGAAGACCGTGCTTTTCATCGACGAGATTCACCGCCTCTCGCACAAGATTGAAGAGCTTCTCTACCCTGCCCTCGAGTCCGGGCACCTCGACATCGTGCTCGGCAAAGGGCCGTCCGCGCGCACGGTCGAACTCCAGCTCCCGCCCTTTACGCTCGTGGGCGCTACCACGAAGGTAGCGGATCTCTCTGGCCCGTTGCGCTCGCGTTTCGGCGGAGGCGTATACCAGCTTGACTTCTATACGGAAGAGGACCTTCGCGACATCGTGCGCCGGAGCGCGGGGGTTCTCGCGCTCCGCGCGCCGGAAGACGTCATCGAGCGCGTCGCCGCGCGCAGCCGCGCGACCCCGCGCATCGCGAACGCGCTTCTAAAGCGCGTTCGCGATTTCTCGGAAGTGCACGAGCGGCCGCTCTCCGCTCAGGTCTGCGATGATGCGTGCGCGCTCTTCGGGGTCGATGCCCTCGGCCTCACCAAAGACGATCGTCGCTACCTCTCCGTGCTCCAGGAATCTTTCCGCGGCGGTCCTGCGGGAATCCGCGCGCTCGCGGCGGCGCTCCATGAAGATCCGGATACGCTCGAGAACGTTTATGAGCCGTATCTGCTGCGCCTCGGATTCATAGAACGATCTTCGCGCGGACGCGTTCTCACGCCGCGGGGAACGGAGTACCTGCGGGCCTAGCGCTTGAACTGTTAGCGGGCTCCGCTCTTTGGTACGATGCGCTCATATGTCGGGACACAACAAATGGGCTCAGATAAAACATAAGAAGGCGGCCACCGACGCGGCAAAAAGCCGCGTATTTTCACGCTTTGCGCGTCTCATCGCGCTCGAATCGAGAAATGCGAACGGCGACGTGAACGCTCCCGCGCTCAAAGCAGCCATCGAACGCGCCAAGGCGGTCAACATGCCGAAGGATAATATCGAGCGTGCGGTCGCGAAGGGCACGAGCAAGGACGCGGGCAACATGGAACGCGTCGTATACGAAGCGTACGGTCCGGGGGGCGCCGCCATCGTCGTCGATGCGCTGAGCGACAGCCGGAATCGTACTACGCAGGAGGTAAAACTCATCTTCACGAAAAGCGGCGTCGAGATGGCGGGGCCCGGTGCGGCGACCTGGGCCTTCACGAAGCTTCCCGAGGGCGGATTCGCGCCGAACGAACCTCTCATGGATCTTTCGGCAGAGGATGCTGACCGGCTCGGCGCGATTCTCGACAAGCTTGATGATCAGGATGACGTGCAAGCCGTCTATACGAACGCCCGTGGGTTCGAGAGCACCGTGAGCGATAGCGGCCCGGAATAACCCGGATATCTGCGTTATTGTGTACGCATGCGGATACTCGGTATCGACCCCGGTTATGATCGTCTCGGCATCGCCGTAATCGAAGGAGACCCGTCGAAGCCCGCCCTCGTGTGGAGCGATTGCGTGATCCCGCCAAAAGGAGGTGCGGAGGTGCGCCTTTCCGCGGTGTTGCGGGCGGTTTCGGAGGCAATACGGACGCATGCGCCTGATGCCCTCTCCATAGAAACGATTTTCTTCAATAAGAGCACCTCGACAGCGCTCGGGGTAGCGCAAGCCCGAGGTGCGATTCTCGCGGCGGCAGGAGCCGCCGCGCTTCCGGTCATCGAATGCTCGCCCCAGACCGTCAAACTTGCGGTCACCGGATACGGAGCCGCCGACAAATCTTCCATCGCGCGCATGGTCCCGAAACTCATCACGCTGCCGCCGAAGCCGAAGCGCCTCGACGACGAGCTCGACGCCATCGCGGTGGGGATTGCCGGCTTGGCGAAAGGGCGCGCGACGGGAGGACAGGCCGGCACTCCTTAGGAACACCGGGCCATATTCCCCTATTGCATTGCGGTCATTTTTTGCTCAAATATACCGACCCGTAAGGGTTAACCTCACCTTTCCGTATGTCGGATGACGAATTCCGCGATTCAGACGGTCTTGATGAAGATGCCGCTCAAGAAGATGACGAAGATTTCTCGGGTGATGAAGAGATGAAGAATGAGGACGAGGACGACCTGATCTGACATAGACGATCCGTTCTCGTCGATTTCCGACCACGCCCCGGGCAGAGCCCGGGGCGTGGTACATTTAGAGGAAGCTCGAGAACTACCCCGTACGCATGCGTTGGAATATCCCGTTCAAGCACAAGCTCGCCGTGCTTTTCATAACGATCCTCGGCGTCGGTGCGCTCGGGGCCGGCGCGCTGCTCCTTATCGTCGCATTCACGCCGACGCCGGACATCGCTTCGTTCGCCAATCGGCAGGTCGACCAGTCCACGAAAATTTACGACCGCACCGGACAGGTGCTGCTCTATGACTACAATCGCGACGCGAAGCGTAACGTCGTCCCGCTTACCGACATTTCACCGAACATGATCAACGCGGCAATCGCGATCGAGGACTCGAGCTTTTACGAGCACGGGGGCATCCGCATCGCTTCGATACTCCGCGCCGCGTTGGCCGACATCCTCCCCGGGGGGAACCTCCAAGGGGGATCGACTATCACCCAGCAGGTGGTGAAGAACACCCTCCTTACGAACAGCCGGACGATAAGCCGCAAGATCCATGAATGGGTGCTCGCCATCAAGCTCGAACAGAAGTACTCGAAGAATCAGATCCTCGAGACCTACCTGAACGACATCCCGTTCGGCGGTACGCTCTACGGCGTCGAGGCGGCGGCGGAAACGTACTTCAGTGTTCCGGCAAGGGATCTCGACCTCGCGCAGTCCGCGTACCTCGCTGCCATGATACAGGCGCCATCATACTATTCTCCCTACGGACAAAACCGTTCTGCACTCGATGCGCGGAAGGATCTTGTGCTCGACCGCATGCATACCCTGGGCTTCATAAGCACGTCCGAGTGGCAGGCTGCGAAGGCGGAGAAAGTCACCTTCTCCGCCTCTCGCTCGACGGGTATTATCGCTCCGCATTTCGTCTTCTACATCCTGAACCAGCTGGAGCAGGAATACGGTCCGAACGCGCTCATTTCCGGACTCAAGGTGACGACGACGCTCGACGCGGATCTGCAGGAACATGCGCAGCAAATAATCTCCGACGCCGCCCCGAGACTTTTGAAGGACGATAACGCGAGCAATGAAGCGATGGTCGCAATCGCACCCGCTACCGGCGAGATCCTCGCAATGGTCGGTTCGAGTAATTTCTTCTCGACCACCACGGGCGGCGAGTACAATGCGGCGCTCGCGCTGCGCCAGCCCGGTTCGACGATGAAGCCGTTCATATATTCGCTCGCGCTCGAGGATGGCTACACGCGCGACACGGTCGTCTTCGACACGCCCACACAGTTCTCGACCGCCTGCGCGCCGTCCGATATCACAAATAACAAGGCGCCGTGCTACGCGCCCGTGAACTATGACAATCGGTACCGCGGCCCGATGACTTTTGAGACCGCGCTCGCCCAGTCAATCAATATTCCGGCAATAAAGGTGCTCTACCTGGTCGGCATCCAAAATGCCATCAATCTCGCCAAATCATTCGGCCTCACTTCCCTCGGGAATGCCGCGCAGTACGGTCTCACTATCGTGCTCGGCGGCGGCGACGTCCGGCTGCTCGACCTCACCGATGCGTATGCCGCGTTCGCCGACGGCGGCGTGCGCAATCCTCCGACCGGAATCCTCGAGGTGGACGACGCGCAAGGGAACGTCCTGCAAAAATACACGCCGCAGCCGCAGCGCGTGAGA
>JAJXVW010000005.1 GCA_021781935.1 bacterium | reverse complement strand
CGTTATGGCCTCTTTCAAACTGACTGTCGCGCGCGTAGGGGAGAACCTATTCTACGGGGATGCGCTATCAGTGACGTTGCCGGGGGTTGAAGGCGTGTTCCAGGTGCTTGCTCATCATGAGCCTGTCGTGACACGGCTTGCCGGGGGCACGATCCATGCCACCGCGGTCGACGGCAACACCTATCACTTCGACATCGAGCCCGGAGGCATCGCTGAGGTGTCCGGCGGGGAAGCTACGATCCTCCTATAGCGAATGTACTAGCAATAGGTCGAATGGACGCGTCGCTAACCAGGCGATGGCTCTGGATAACGCGCTTGACGCTCGAGAAAACGGTATACTAAACGCATGGCTTTCGATGAGGAATCCGGCAGGGAACGTCACCGCGCTATTCCGCATTACCATGGCGACGCGGTTCGAGGCCTGTTCGTGCTCGGCGCGATCACGCTCATCGTCGCGCAATCAACGGGCGCCGCGTTGCCGCTCTCGACCGGCGGCGCCGTACTCGGCGCCGTAATACTGGTGATCGCCGCCGGCGTTACGAATCCTACGCAGCGTTGGATCCATTGGATGAATGCGGTCCTCGCGGCGATCGGTACGGTCATGTTCGGAACCGCCGTTATCGAGCGCTACCAAGCGGGAGTCGCAGCCGTGAGCGGATCCTTCATTTTCCTTGAGGCGCTCGCGATACTTTCGCTCGTCGCCCTTTACTTCACGGTGCGCACGCTTCGGGGAATACTGCTGCGACCGGTGAACGAATAACGACGGCCCGAGGTCGTGCTACCATACCATCATCATGTCGATTCAAAGCTTCCTATTCAAGAAGTACGCTGACTGGAAACTGAAGGATATGCCAGAGGCGCAGCGCGAGCAGATGCTGACGCTCGTGCAAAAGGATCCAGAGCTTTTCAAGCGGATCGGTGAAGAGATTGAGCGTCGCAAACGCGGCGGGGAGAGCGAGATGAAGGCGGCCATGGATGTCATGCGCAAGCACCGAGAGGAGATTGCGGCGCTCATGCGACGCTGACGGGCGATATGAACGCGCTCACGTTTTTCGCATCACTGCAGGCACTCGGGGCGCTCATCGGGGTGGCCGCCGCAGTATGGGCCCAGATCGCATACCTGAGGGCGCTGTCCGACGGCGTGGTGTCCTACGCCGAGCGAGCGCACCTGCGAGCGATCGGCGTGGGGCTTCGGTTCGGCCTCCTCACGGTGCTGCTCTCGTCGCTCGGACTGGTCATACTCGCCTATGCGGATCGAGCTCAATTGCAGCCGGCGCTTACGACCAGCTACTGGGTGCTCGTCGGGCTCGCCGCCCTCGTCATCGTGCTTTCCTGGGCGCTCGCCCGCAAACGCGTTCCGTTCTTACTCGGTAGCGCAGCTGCGTTTACCGCCTGGTGGTTTCTCGCCTATCTCACTCTCGGGCTTCTGCCCGTCAGCTCTTTCGGAAGCGCTGTGGCGCTGTACGTGATTGCGGTCGCCGTGTTGTACGCAGTGATTTCCTATGCGCGCATGCGTATCGATCTTCGCGCATATACTCGTCTGTCATGAAAACGAAAAAGATTTTTCTCTTGCTCGGCCATACGGACCCGGCGACGCTCTCCGGCGCATTGGCGGATGCCTACGAACACGCCGCTGCGGGAGCCGGACATGAAGTACGGCGCATGAACATAGGCGAGATGCATTTCGATCCGATCCTTCATGAGGGCTATAAGACGATACAGGAGCTCGAGCCCGATCTGAACGATTTCCTCGCGAACGTTCGGTGGGCCGAGCACGTTGTGATCGTCTATCCCACGTGGTGGAGCTCAATGCCTGCGATGCTGAAGGGTCTGTTCGATCGTGCGTGGCTTCCGCACCTCTGCTTTAATTTCGCCGATCATGGCCTCACCTGGAAGAAACTGCTTACCGGAAGGACGGGCCGGATCATCACGAGCGCAAACACCTGGCCGCCACTCCTGCGCTTCATGTACGGCCCTCCGACGATCGTGCTTGAGCTGGCGCTCCTGCGCTTTGCGGGAATCGCGGCGCGTTCAACCGTCTTCGGACCCTCCGAGCGAGCGAGCGAGCGGAAGAAGGCCCGATGGTTCCGAACGGTAGCACGTCTCGGCAGGAAAGCGCGATAGCTACTAGCGTACTGTCGCGTCGCTTCCATTTTTCACGATCTCCCTGTAGCCTTTTGGTAATGCTTAAGATAGGCATCGTGGGTTTGCCGAACGTGGGGAAGTCCACGCTTTTTAATGCGCTCACGCGCGCGTCCGTCCCTGCGGAGAATTACCCGTTCTGCACGATAGATCCGTCGGTCGGCGTCGTCGGCGTTCCGGACGCGCGACTCGACCGCCTCACAGAGCTGTCGAAAAGCGAAAAGAAGATACCCGCAGCCGTCGAATTCGTCGATATCGCCGGACTCGTGAAGGGAGCTGCGGAGGGCGAGGGCCTCGGTAACCAGTTCCTTTCAAACATCAAAGAGACTGACGCCATACTCGAGGTGGTGCGGTTTTTCGACGATCCGGACACGCATCACGTCCACGGCGAGGTCGAGCCGTATCGGGACATCGAGGTGATAAATCTTGAGCTTGCGCTCGCCGACGCCGAGCTAGTGCGCAAACGCCGCGATAAGCTCGCGCGTGATATGAAAGCGGGAATGAAAGAAGCGCTCGCCGAAGACGCGGTCCTCGGGAAACTCGAACACGCGTTTTCAGCGGGCAAGCTCGCCGTGCATGCCGGTCTCACCACGGAAGAAAATGAGCTCGTCCGCCATCTCAATCTGCTCACGATGAAGCCGATTCTCTACGCGCTCAATCGCAAGAGTGGCGGACACAACCTCGACGAGCTTGCTGACGGGCGCGCTGAGCGCTGCTACGACCTTATTACCGAGCTCGGCGGCAGCTTTGTGATGGTCGATGCCGCTACCGAGCGCGAACTGAACGACGTCTCAGAGGATGACAAACCATCGTTTCGAGAGGAGCTCGGCGTACATGAGGATGGGCTCGCGGAACTTATACGCGGCGCCTACGCCACACTTGGACTCATCTCATTTTTCACGACCGGCGAAAAGGAGAGCCGCGCGTGGACCGTCACTCAGGGCGCGACCGCACCGGAAGCAGGTGCCGCGATACATACGGACTTCAAGGAAAAATTCATTCGAGCTGAAGTTGTTTCCTATGCTGATCTCGTGGAGTCGGGGAGCTGGAGCAAGGCTCGCGACATTGGAAAGCTCCGGACGGAAGGGAAGGAATATGTCGTTCAGGACGGGGACGTGATGGTATTCCTGCACGGCTGAGGAGCCGGGCCAGCCCGTGTCATGCAAGCCGGTGTGGTAAAATCCAGACCTATGGAATCGGCGAGGGAGAAGGGTCATCCGCGATTCGTACGCTGGGCGTTGATGCTCGGTATCGTGGTAGTCCTCAACGTTTTCTTTTCCGTCGCGCTCTCGCTTGCATTCCCGGCGCCTTCCCTCGAGCAGTTTTGCCCGCTCGTAGCGCAGCAGGCACCGCAGGACGCTGCGACGTGCGACGCAAACGGAGGCGTTTGGACTGAAACTTCTCCCGGGCCCGGTCCAAACGTGTCGGGAAAGACTGCTTCGGGCTACTGCGATGTAACCGCGGCATGCGAGCCGCAGTACCTTGCGGCGAGCGGGCGCCATGCGCTCTACGCGTTCATCCTCATGACCGCGCTCGGCATGCTTGCGCTCATGGTCGGGCTGCTCCCTCTCGGGGCGTCCATCGTATCGAGCGGGCTATCGTACGGGGGAGTCCTTGCGCTCATAATCGCAAGCGGCGCGTACTGGGGTACCGCGGGAAACTGGCTCCGGCTCCTCATCGCGACCATCGCGCTTGCCGCCCTGCTCGGTATCGGCGTACGGCGGTTTAAGGACTGACTACATGGCTCGTTCCTACGATCATCGCGAGGTCGAGTCTGCGGCACGTGCCAAATGGAAGAAGCTTGGACTCTATACGACTGACGTGACGAGCGGGGAAGAACCCTACTATCTGCTCGTCGAATTTCCGTACCCGTCCGGCGATCTCCACATCGGGCATTGGTATGCGTTTGCCGTTACCGATATATACGCGCGCATTCGGCGCGCTCGCGGGCAGAACGTCCTGTTCCCGATCGGATTCGACGCGTTCGGGCTCCCAGCTGAGAACGCTGCAATCCGCAACGGCCTCGATCCGAAAGAGTGGACGTATCGGAATATCGAGCGCATGCGCGGGCAGCTCGAAAGCATGGGCGCTTCGTTCGACTGGTCGAGGGAGGTGATCACGTGCGACCCATCGTACTACCAATGGACCCAGTGGCTCTTTACAAAGCTCTTCGAGCACGGGCTTGCGGAACGCCGTGCGGCGCCGGTGAAGTGGTGTCCGAAAGACCAGACCGTGCTCGCGAACGAGCAGGTCATCGATGGGCGATGCGAGCGCTGCGGGACGGAGGTCGAGGAGCGCAACCTCACTCAATGGTTTTTGAGGATCACGCAGTATGCTGAGCGGCTCCTTGAAGGCCTCGATTCGCTCCCGTGGCGCGCGGAAATAAAGGATGCGCAACGGGCATGGATCGGGAAGAGCGCGGGAGCGTATCTTGATTTTGCTATATCCGGGCACGGCACCATCCGCGTCTTCACCACGCGTCCGGACACGGTCTTCGGCGCGACCTATGTCGTGCTCGCGCCCGAGCACCCGCTCGTCGGTGAGCTGATGCCTTCCCTTACGAATGCGCAGGATGTCTCCTCCTACGTTGAGGCAACGAAGCGTAAAACCGAGCGTGAGCGAAGCGAGAACAAGGAGAAGACCGGCGTGGAGCTCAAAGGTGTTACGGCGGTCAATCCTGCGACAAAAGAAGAGATCCCCGTGTTTGTGGCCGATTACGTACTCGGCTCCTATGGCACCGGAGCTGTCATGGCTGTGCCGGCGCACGACGAGCGTGACTTTGATTTCGCACGCAAGCACGACTTGCCGATTAAGCACGTAGTCATGCCCGTGCGCATAGATGAGAAGAACCCACACGTACCAGGAAAAGAGGTGGTGTTCCGCACAATCGTGATGGCGATCGTCCGTAATCCAGCGACGAACCGGTATCTCGTGTTGCGCACGAAGAAGCCGCAGTGGACGACGTTTGTTATAGGGGGAATCGAGGAAGGCGAAGACGTGGAGACAGCGGCGCGTCGTGAAATTCTTGAAGAGTCAGGCTATAAGAATCTTAAACTGATACGTATCCTGGGCGGGCCCGTGCACTCCGAATTTTTCGCGTCTCACAAGGACGTGAACCGGATCGCGCACAATACCACTATCTACTTCGAGCTTGAGAACGACGAGGCCGTGCCGCTTGATCCTGAGGAGGCTGCTAAGCATGAGGTGGATTGGGTACCGTTTGAAGAACTTACGCGCGAGAATCTCTCGCACGCTGAACTCGATATCGTGCTTCAACGCCTCGCGACCGGCAATGACGTATATACCGGAGACGGCGTGCTCGTGAACTCGGGCCCATTCGACGGTGCGAGTAATCGCGAGGCGATGCGGGACATCGTGGAATCAATCGGCGGGGAACGCACGACGAACTATCGTCTGCGTGATTGGCTCGTCTCTCGCCAGCGGTACTGGGGGTGTCCTATCCCCGTCGTCTATGACCCGGAAGGGGAGCCGCACGCGATTCCCGCCGAGCATCTTCCCTGGCTTCTTCCCACCGATGTAGATTTCACGCCGACCGGCAAATCGCCGCTTGCTTCCTCGGAGGAGCTTCGTACGCGCGTCGCGCGCATTTTCGGGGAAGGATGGACGCCGGAGTATGACACGCTCGACACGTTCGTTGATTCGTCGTGGTACTTTCTGCGGTATCTCGACCCGCGGGACCCAGATGATTTTTCAGATCCGAAGCTCATGAAGCGCTGGCTTCCGGTCGACCGGTATTCGGGCGGGAGCGAACATACGACGATGCACGTCCTCTACGCCCGCTTCTTCACGAAGGCGCTCCATGACCTCGCGCTTGTTCCGGTCGACGAACCGTTCGAGGAACGCTATAACCGAGGCCTCATTATGGGCCCCGACGGGCAAAAGATGAGCAAATCGAAAGGCAACGTCATCAGTCCGGACGAGGTCGTCGCGGAGCACGGCGCGGACGCGGTCCGCATCTATCTTGCATTCATTGGTCCATATAACGAGCCCGGGAGCTATCCCTGGCAGCTTGACGGCGTCCCATCCATGCGCCGGTTCATCGAGCGGGTCATCGCGCAATGCGATCGCGCCGCGGGTGAGGTGCAGACGGAACCGGAGCGGCGCGGACTCGCGCGGACATGCGCAAAGATCACGGAGGATGGGGACCGGTTCAAACTGAACACCGCGGTCGCAAGCCTCATGACGCTCCTCAACGATTTCGAACGGCACTCGCCAGTCTCAAAGCCGTCCATGCGCGGATATGTACAACTGCTCGCGCCGTTCGCGCCGCACGTGGCGGAGCATCTCTGGGAGCAGCTCGGGGGAACCGGTTCCGTTCACGGCTCTCCGTGGCCGAGCTATCCGCGGGAGCTGCTTGCCGATGCGATCGTGACGATAGCCGTCCAGGTGAATGGAAAGCGTCGAGGGGAGATCTTGATTGCGCCTGACGCGACGGAGGAACAGGCGATCGAGGCGGCGCGCGCCATACCGGGAGCCGACGAGGCGCTTCGCGGCGGGCAGCCACGCATCGTATACGTGCCGGGACGGATACTGAATATCGTGGTCTGATCCGGAAAATTGACGTTATTCAAAACAGTTGCTATAAATAAGACCACATGCCTATGAAAACAAAGCCGAAACGGGGAGCTGCTCCGCGTGCGAAAGACCCGTTTTCATTCGACAGCACTATGCTCGTGAAGAAACTCCTCGCCGCCGCTCCGGAACGTCCGCGGGACGTGCTCGTACGGCGGTTCGGGCTCGGCGCCAACACGAGGCGCGAAACGCTCGAGGCCATCGGCGACCGGTCGGGCATCACGCGAGAGCGCGTTCGGCAAATCGAGGCGGCAGGGCTTGAATCCATACGAGCGAGCGCCGCGTTCAAGGAGGCCGCGAAGGCGCTCGAGGAACTTGCAAGCCGCATCGATGCGCTCGGCGCCATGGTTTCTGAGCAAGATCTCCTGAACGCTCTTGCTACCGACGAGCGCGGGCGAAACCGTTTCCGTTTCCTTCTCATGCTGAGCTCAACATTTACGCGCGAGCGCGAAACGGATGAATTTCTTGCGCGCTGGCATATCGATCCATCGACGGCTAAAAAAATCCACGAAGCGCTTACCGCGCTATACGAATCGCTGTCGGACGATGAGGTGGTACCGGAGTCGGAGCTTCTCGATCGTTTTCTTGATGAATTGAAGGGCGTCAATGACGCCTATCGGAACGAGGAAGTTTTGAAGCGCTGGCTTTCATTGTCGAAAAGGATTGGCTGCAATCCGCTTTCGGAATGGGGGCGCATATCAGCGCCGGCCATACGGACGAAGGGCATCCGTGACTATGCGTATCTCACCATCAAGCGAAAGGGAGAGCCCATGCATTTTGCCGATGTCGCAAAAGCGATCACCGCAACGTTTTCGAAGAAGGCGCACGTTGCAACCACGCACAATGAACTCATAAAGGATGCCCGGTTCGTACTCGTGGGACGCGGTCTCTACGCGCTCACCGAGTGGGGATATAAGCCCGGCGTCGTACGCGATGTCATTCGCGAGGTGCTCAAGGAATCCGGCGCGCTTACGAAGGACGAGGTGGTGCGGCAGGTCAAGAAGGCTCGCATCGTGAAGGACAACACCATACTCGTGAATCTGAACGACCCCCGCTACTTCAAACGCAATAAGGACGGGACGTATACGGTCGCTTAGCGCGTTAATACACACGAACGAGCGCCGCATCCCGTGATGCGGCGTTCGTTCTGCTACACTGAAGCGTATCCCACCATGCACTTACCGTTCTACGAGGAGCTCGAGAAGCTGGTCGAGAAATCGCGTGACAAGGCGGGCGTACGTCCGTTCTCCTGGCCTCCGTTCGTGGGCGGCCTCGTTGGGATTTTCTTGTTTTACGTATTCTTCCCGATCGCCACCGTCCACGGTGTCGAACTCGCCCTTTTCCTCTCGCCCCTCTGGCTTCCCGCCATCATTCTTGACGCCTCCTGGCACTCCTGGCTCCTTCTCATACGGTCTGAGTTCATCGCAAAGCAGAAAGTCATACTGCTCGAGATACGGCCGCCAAGAAATCTCGCGAAGACCCCGCTCGCCATGGAGGCGGTATTTTCGGCCATTCACTATACGAAGGGCGAGAGTAACTGGTATCAGAAATTTATCCAAGGTCAGGTCCGGCCGTATTGGTCCATCGAACTCGTCTCATTCGGCGGTCAGGTGCATTTCTACATATGGACGCGGGATAACTTCCGTAAGCTCGTTGAGAACGCTTTTTATGCGCAATATCCGGGCGTTCAGCTGGTCGAGGTGGAGGATTATACGCGCTTCATAACCGCGAGGCCGGAAGAGTACGGCGTCTGGGGGTGCGATTATAAGCATACCGACAAGAACGATCCTGTTCCGATCAAGACCTATGTCGATTACGGTCTCGATAAGACGCAAAAGGAACCCGAGCAGGTAGATCCGTTCGCACATCTCACGGAATTCCTCGGCTCGATGCGTCCCGGAGAAAACTTCTGGCTTCAGATAATTTTCCGTATTCATAACGGGGAAAAATACGGCGTCATAAAGCCTGACGGGAAGCCTTACACCTGGCGGGACCGTGCGAAAGAGCTTGTGGACGAGCTCCGCAAGGAAACGGTAAAGACGGTCAAATACCGGGACGTGTTCACCGGCGAGATGCGCGAAACCGAAGGCTTTCCGAATCCAACCAAGGGACAGAGCGAGAAGATCGCCGCCATCGAGCGGAACGTCTCCAAGCTCGCGTTCGACGTGGGCATCCGCGGGGTATACGTCGCGCAACCGGACAAATTCGACCCGGTAAACATTACCGGCATGATTTCTCTCTGGAAACCATTCAACGTTGAAGATCGCAACGGCCTCAAGGCGGCGCACTTCGGCATCATGTTCAGCGATTATCCCTGGGAGATCGGCAACGAACGCCGCAAGGACGTCTTCCGACGCGAGCTCGTCGAGGCGTATCGGCGCCGACAGTACTTCCACGACCCGTTCAAGATGCCCGACCCCATGGTCATGAGCACGGAGGAACTTGCGACCATTTTTCACATTCCGTCGGGAGCGGTGGCGACACCGAGCCTAGCCCGCATCGAATCAGCAACGAGCGAGGCACCGGTGAATTTGCCCATCTGACGCATGGGGTACTTTTCACGTCTTTTCGCTGCGGCGCGATCAGCCCTCTGCGCGCATGCCATACGCTATCGTGCCCCCTGGACGTTGGTGCTCATCGTCGCGGCGCTGCTTATGATCGGGTATTGGCTCCTCGTTTCGCCCCCTTTGCGTTATCCGACGGGCGATCTCATCGTCATCGCGCGCGGCGACTCTGCCGTTCAGGTGGCGGATGAACTAGCACAGGAACGCGTCGTCCGATCGGCGGTCGCATTCAAATATCTCCTGCGCCTCACGGGCGTGAGCGCGCACATTCATCCGGGTTCTTATCGGCTCACGAAGCCGGAGAACGCCTTCACAATCGCATCCCGCATCGGGGCGGGAGCGTTCGGCATTCCACCGACGCGACTCACGTTTGCGGAGGGAGAAACCGTACGCGATATGGCGGCGAAGATCTCGACAGCATTTCCGACCATCACGGAATCAGACTTCATCACCGCCGCCGGCCCCTATGAAGGATATCTTTTTCCCGACACCTATCTTTTCCCTCCCGACGCTACGGCTGATTCGATCGTGCAGGCCATGCGCGACAATTTCGAAGCAAAAATCACGCCGCTCATGCCCGCGATATCCGCGTCCGGACATACGCTCTCGGATATCATCATCATGGCGTCACTCATCGAGAAGGAGGCGCGGACATCGGATTCGCGTCGCATGGTATCCGGCATACTTTGGAATCGGATCAAGGACGGTATGCCGCTGCAGGTTGACGCGGTGTTCGGCTATATCTTTCATCGCAGCACGTACGCACCTTCCTTTGCGGATCTGAGCGTCGCGTCCCCGTACAATACCTACCTTCATACGGGTCTCCCGCCCGGGCCGATCGATAACCCGGGGCTCGATTCGATCACGGCCGCGATCGAACCGGCACAGACGGACGATCTCTACTACCTCACGGGAAAGGATGGACGCATGCACTACGCGAGGACCTACGCGGAACAACTCGCGAATCAGCGGCTCTACCTGAGATAACTGCACCTTGCATGGTCTGACGCCGGTCCGTAGGATGCGGATATGCCAGAGGTGCGCAAGAAGCAAATCTTCATAGGGCTTTCCGGCGGGGTAGACTCCGCTGTGAGCGCGTCGCTTCTCCAGGAGGCCGGCGCGTTCGTGCATGCCGTGTTCGTGAAGGGCTGGTACCCGCCGGGCATGCCGTGCACGTGGGCGCAGGATCGGCGCGACGCGATGCGCGTGGCGGCGCATCTCGGGCTGCCGTTCACCACACTTGACGCCAGCGCTCGGTACAAGCGCTCGGTAATCGACTACCTCGTCGCGGAATACGGCGCCGGACGGACACCGAATCCGGACGTGATGTGCAATCGCGATATAAAGTTCGGAGCGCTTTACGCCTTTGCGAAGGAGCGGGGGGCGGAGTATCTCGCAACGGGACACTATGTAGACGGAGAGAAGGATCAGCGGTATTTCCTCTGGGCCGTCCCGAAGGAGAGATGGGATTCACTCGTCTTCCCGCTCGCGGGAATGACGAAGGCTCGCGTCCGTGCGCTCGCTGCGTCCCGCAACCTACCGGTTGCCCGAAAACCGGATTCGCAGGGCGTGTGTTTCCTTGGTGATATTTCGGTCGATGAATTCCTCCGTGAGCAGTTCGCTCCCGAGTCCGGTCCAGCGCATGACGGGAGCGGCACCTTGATCGGGAGGCATGACGGGGCGGTACTCTATACGCTCGGCGAGCGGGTGTCCCTGCGGGAGGCGCGTTCCGCGGGTCCATGGTTCGTTCGCGCGAAAGATCTTGCGAATAACCTCCTTACGGTTTCCCGCGAGCGCGAACCTGCGAGCGCGGCTGCAATCGGATTTTCCGTCCCGAACTGGATCCGCGAGCCGCACTCGGTCGCGGTCGCACAGCTTCGCTACCGCGGGCCGCGGGTACCCGGCACCATCCGCGACAACCTATTTGTTCCGCGCGACGCGCTATCTGAGCCGTACGCGCCCGGACAGTCGATCGTCTTTTACGATGAACAGGGAGAACTCGTGGGGGGAGCCGTGCTCGCGTGATCTCCAGCGGTCCGCATAGGCGCGTGGTACTATCGCACTATGCAAACACGACGTTTTTGGGCGGCGGCCGGCATAATCGCCATCATCATAATCGGCGGCTTTGCGCTATCTGTTCCTCACACGCGGGACTTTGGCCAGATCGCCCGCGTGCCGCAACCGGCGACCTCTACTCCCGCGGTCGCGTATACGGACACCTATCGCAGAGGTACGCATGCCATCAGCGGAACCGTGCTTGCGCCTGACGCCTGCACGACCGTTACCGCCTCTGCCACGACCACCGCGGCGGCATCGAGTACCGCCATTGCGCTCAGCATCGAAATACCACTGGACTCGGGAGTCTGTCTGCAATTACCCACGAAGATACCGTTTTCAGCGACGGTTTCGGCACCGAAGAACGCGCCCATCACCGTTACGGTGAACGGGACCGTCGCAACGACGACCGCTTCATGAGCACATCTCCCTCCATCATAAAGGCCGACGGCACGAGCGAGGCATTCGATCCCGAACGGCTCGTGTCATCACTCCGGCGTGCCGGCGCTTCGACGCGCGCGGCAGAGGACATTACGCAGCAGATAGGCGCTACCATCACCGCCGGCAGCACTTCGAAAGAGGTGTATGCCCGCGCATTCGCGCTTTTGCGCAAGGAGGGGAGACCGGTCGCGGCCCGATATGCCCTCCGACGCGCGATGCTCGAGTTCGGGCCCTCAGGACACCCCTTCGAGGATTTCGTCTCGCATCTCTTTGCTGCGGAAGGATGGTCGGTGGAGACGCGGAAACTCATAAAGGGCAAGTGCGTGACGCATGAGACGGACTTTTACGCTTCACACCCCGGGCGCGGCGAATATCTCGCCGCTGAATTGAAATATCATAACGACCCCGGTTATAAGACGGACCTCAAGGTCGCGCTCTACGTGAAGAGCCGCTTCGACGACATATTCGCCTGCGATCCGGCCGAGCGCACCTGCGCAATAGACCGAGGGCTGCTCGTTACCAATACGAAATTCACGAGCGAAGCGATCGCGTATGCTGAGTGCGCCGGCGTCGAACTGCTTGGCTGGAGCTACCCGCGGGAGGATTGTCTCCTTACCCGAATGTACCGTGCAAGGATCTACCCCATCACGGCGCTCACCTCGCTTTCAAAGGCTGAGAAGCGACTGCTTATCGATAACCGCGTGGTCGCGGCGGATCAAATCCTTGCGGATCGTACGCTTCTCGATCCGCTGCACCTTGCGCCTGAAGCAGTAGGGGAGCTTCTCGCAGAGGCGGAAGGACTTCTCAGTATGCCGCACGAGGGAGCGGTGCTCTCGGCCTCGTGATGTGCTAAGGTGTCTGCGTATGGCGATGCGAGATTTCTCACTCACATCCTTCGTCGCCGGCCTTATCCTCGGCGCGATACTCCTGACCG
Organism: bacterium; assembly: GCA_021781935.1. Lineage (GTDB taxonomy): Bacteria > Patescibacteriota > Minisyncoccia > Phycocordibacterales > Phycocordibacteraceae > C7867-001. The sequence continues at coordinate 5,415 of JAJXVW010000005.1, read as the reverse complement.
CCTGGTTTTATGAAGGTCCAGAGATGCCCTCAAACGCGCCTGCGACCATCGCGAGTACGACGCCGCTCGTAAGCACTCCGAGCGGCGTCGTGTCGGTGCAGGATCAGCCGGCGGGCGCTACGGTCGCTGTTGCTTCGGTGACCGTACCCCCGCCCGGCGTGTGGGTTGCCGTGCGAGAAGTGGTTGATTCTAATCTCGGGAACGTCCTAGGTGCTGCGCGCGTAGGCGGCCCGCGCACGAACGTTACGGTCCCGCTGCTCCGTCCGACGGTTCCTGGGGAAACCTATGCGATTGAGCTGTACCGCGATGGCGGAACAAACACCTTCGATCTTTCCGCCGACAGCGTATACGTTGATTTCGATACCGGACAGCCGGTCATCGCATACTTCAATACCCGATGACGTCCTCAGCATTATCCAAGGCGAAGAAACTCTGGGGGCCCTATGATCCCGAAAACGGGCCGTTTGTCATCAGCCGTTCGAAGATCGACCTATTCGCTGAGTGCCCGCGCTGCGCATATTTGGACCTCAAGTTCGGGGTAAAGAGACCCTCCGGACCGTCATTCACCCTGAACAACGCCGTCGATGAGCTTCTGAAACGTGAATTCGACGTCCATCGTGCGGGAGGGCGACCCCATCCGCTCATGGAAGCATACGGGATTGACGCGATTCCCTGCGCGGACACACGTCTCGACGAATGGCGCGACGCGCTGAAACGCGGCATCGCGTATCACCACGCGCCGACGGATCTCATCGTCCGGGGCGGCATTGACGATCTCTGGGAGACGCCGACGGGGGAACTCATCGTCGTTGACTACAAAGCGACCAGCAAAAGGGTGGGTCCCGCTTCCGAGGACGATCTGTATGATTCGTACAAGCGGCAGATGGAGATCTACCAGTGGCTCTTCCGCAGGAACGGATTTTCGGTCTCGCCGACCGGCTATTTCGTGTACGTGAATGGCAATTCCGGTGCGCCGGCGTTTGACGGCAAACTTGAGTTCGATGTGAAGCTCATCCCGTATGCGGGGAGCGATGCGTGGATCGAGCCGCTTCTCCTACGCCTCAAGAACATGCTCGAGAGCGACGCGATACCCGAACCCGGTACCTCGTTCGGCGGCGGGCCTTGCGATTTTTGCGCGTACCGTGAAGCTGCCGGGAAGACGCTTTTGCGCGAACACAAGAAACGCGCATCCTAGCCCGTATGAACGAGGTGCGCATAGATCTCTCGTGGAAGTCCCGTCTTGCAGGTGAGTTTACGAAGCCCTATTTCAAGGCGCTAACGGAATTCGTTCGCGCGGAATATGCTCATGAGGTCGTATATCCTCCGCCGCGGGATATCTTTCGCGCGTTCGACCTCTGTCCGTTCGAAGCGGTGAAGGTCGTGATTCTAGGGCAGGATCCGTACCATGGCGCTGGACAGGCGAACGGGCTCTGCTTCGCGGTCGACGAGGGACAGCGTCTGCCGCCGTCCCTCCAGAACGTCTTTAAAGAGATCGAGACGGAATACGGCCAGCCGATGGTTCACCGCGATGGAACTCTCGAACGCTGGGCGAAACAAGGCGTATTGCTTCTGAACGCGACGCTCACGGTGCGTGCGCGCCTGGCCGGCAGCCACCAAGGCCGCGGATGGGAACAGTTCACGGACGCGGTCATACCGGCGCTCTCCGATGAACGCAGAGGCGTTGTCTTTATGCTCTGGGGAAATTACGCGAGACAAAAGGGAGCGCATATCGACCGGAAGAAGCATCTCGTACTCGAATCCGCGCACCCTTCGCCGTTCTCCGCGAATGCGGGCTTCTTCGGTAACGGCCACTTTACGCAAGCGAACGCATATCTGGCCGCGCACGGCGAGACGCCGATTGATTGGCTCTGAACCTCGTTCGGAGGGGCGGCTATTCCTGGTACGGGTGATTACCAGATCTTCGCGCGGTCCTTCGGGGCACGCCAGAGCTTGTCGCCCTTCTTCACACCGAACGCCTCATAGAATTCGCTCATGTTCGAGGCTGGCCCATTGATACGGAAGATTCCCGGTGAGTGCGGATCAGTGAGCACCTGGAGTTTCTCAGACTCTGGACGAGAGTGCTCTCTCTCGAACAGGGAGAACGCTAGGAAGAATCGCTCTGCCGGCGTGAACCCTTCAATCGTCACGTTCTTTTCCGGGTGGTTCGAAAGATGCATCATATACGCATCGTATGCGATGGCCGCTCCGCCGAGATCGGCGACGTTTTCTCCAAGCGTGAGCTTGCCATTGACGTGCACGCCGTCAGCAACCGTGTAAGCATCGAACTGCTTCGCGAGCAGTTTCGTTTTCGCTGCGAAGCGTTCCGCATCCCGCTTCGTCCACCAGGTCCGCATATTCCCATTTACGTCGAACTTCGAGCCCTGATCGTCGAATCCGTGGGTCATCTCGTGCCCGATGACCGTCCCGATGGAGCCATAGTTCATCGCGTCATCGGCTTCGAGACTGAAGAACGGCGGCTGCAGGATTGCCGCCGGAAAGACGATGTCGTTTAGGCCGAACTGATTATAAGCGTTCACCGTCTGAGGATACATAAACCACTCGCCGCGATCGAGCGCACGCCCGAGCTTCCGAGCTTCGCGCTTCGATTCGTAGGCAGTCACTCGGAGCACGTTCCCGACGTAGTCATCCTTCCTGATTTCGAGCCCGCGATAGCTTTTCCAGGTATCGGGATACCCAATCTTATGATGCATGGCGCGCAGCTTCTTCACTGCCTTCCGTTTCGTGCCTGCCGTCATCCAATCAAGCGCTTTGATACGCCTCTCGTAGGCATCGAAGAGATCGTTCACGAGCGCGCGCATACGAACTTTCGCCTCAGGAGGGAAGTGCCGCGCGACATAGAGCTTGCCGATCTCCTCGCCGAGAGCGTCGTTGACGGTCCGCAATACGCGCCGCCACAGCGGTTGCATGGTCTTCGCGCCTCCAAGCACTTTGCCGTAGAACGCAAAGCTCTCCTTCACGAACGCGGTCGAGAGCAACCCGGCGTGCTCGTTCAGCACGTGCCATTCGAAATAGGTCTTCCAGTCCTCCAGACCGATGCGGTTAAGCATGCGCTCGAGACCCTTGAAGAATCCCGGCTGCATGACGATGAGAGCGCCGGCATGCTTCGCACCGGTCTTTGCGAGGAACCGTTCCCAATCGAAGGACGGGTTGAGCTTCGCGAGCTGCGTCACGCTCATCTTGTGGTAGGTCTTCTCGAAATCCCGCGCGTCCACCTTATCCATAGCATGCCTCGCGAGCTGTGTTTCGATCTCCATGATGACGCTCTGCCGACGCTTCGCTTCCGCGGCGTCATATCCGGCGAGAATGAGCAGCCTCAAAATATGCCTCTCGTAGGCGCTCCGGATGCGGTTCGATTCCGCATCATCCTTGAGGTAGTAGTCGCGATCCCCGAGCGAGATACCGCCTTGTCCGAGAAAAAGCGCGTACCGTTCGCTCCTCTTCGAGTCTTGATCGATACCGTCGTAGAATAATACGTCTACGCCGTATGTATGGAGATATGCAATGAGGTCCGCGAGATCCTCTCTACGTTTCGACTTTCGTATACGCTCGAATAGCGGCTCGAGCGGAGACGCGCCGAGCTTCTCGCGGCGGGCTTCATCCATGCCGCTCTTGAAAAAATCGCCGACGAGCTGTTCGGGGCTTCCGGCAGGCGAGCGCTTCTTCGCGAGCATCTCCTTCACAATCGCGTGCAGCTGCTCGTCCACCTGCCTACGGAGCATCATGAATGAGCCCCAACGCGATTCCTCCTTCGGTATGGCATGCCGCCTCAGCCAGCCGCCGTTCGCGTAGTGGTACAGGTCGTCCTGCGGCCGGACGGTCCGGTCCATGTCCTTCGTGTCGAATCCCCAGTGTGTCATATGCAGCGCATAGTATAAGAATATGAGTCGCTATGCTATCTTTTCACCCATGAACGTCCGCGAAGTCCGCAGCCGCTATCTGGAATTCTTCAAGACGCGGGGCCACGCGATCATCCCGTCGTCACCCATCGTGCCCGAAAACGACCCGACGACGCTCTTCACAAGCTCTGGCATGCAACCATTGGTGCCGTACCTCATGGGGCAGGAGCATCCGGGAGGAATGCGCCTTGCGGACTCGCAGCTTTCCTTCCGCGCAGAAGACATCGAGGAAGTCGGCGACAACCGCCACACGACCTTTTTCGAGATGCTCGGCAACTGGAGCCTCGGCAACTACTTCAAACAGGAGCAGCTCCCGTGGATTTTCGAGTACCTCACGAGGAAGGAGGAAGGGCTCGGCCTCGATCCCGAGAAACTCTATGTGACCGTATTCGGTGGCGACGATTCCACCGGCATGCCGCTTGACACTGAAGCGGTCGAGCTCTGGAAGAAGCTCTATACAGAAAAGGGCATCGATGCCACCTTCGTCGAGCTCGGCACCGAGGAGCGCGGCGGAGAACTCGGCATGCAGGGAGGGCGCATCTTCGCGTATGGCGCTAGGAAGAACTGGTGGAGCCGTGCTGGCGTGCCCGCGAACATGCCGGTCGGCGAGATCGGCGGACCAGATTCGGAAGTGTTCTACGACTTCGGATTAGAGCACGATGGGCGCTTCGGCAAGCACTGCCACCCGAATTGCGATTGCGGGCGATTCATCGAGATAGGGAATTCGGTCTTCATGCAGTTCGTGAAGCAGGCGGGTGGATCGTTCGCTTCGCTCCCCAAGAAGAACGTTGACTTCGGCGGCGGACTTGAACGGCTTACCGCCGCCACTCGCAATGATCCGGACGTGTTCCTGATCGACGTTTTCGACGCGGCGCGTGCAGTGCTCGAAGAACGAACAGGGAAGCGTTACGGGGAAAATATCGCCACCACCATCTCCTTCCGCATCATCCTCGACCACATGCGCGCGGCGAGCTTCATGCTCGCGAGCGGCATACTGCCGGGCAATTCAGAGCAGGGATACGTGCTCCGCCGGCTCATCCGCCGCGCTATCCGCGAAGCCGATAAGCTCGGCGTGCGCTTTTCCTCGGATGCCGGTTACGACCCGCGAGCAATGGACAAGGTGATGGAGATCCTCGATCGTTTAGCGAAGTCACGCACGCCGGAATTTTTCAGCACCCATCCAAATCCGGAACATCGCATCGAACGCATTGATGAAGCAATCAAAGCAAAATATCCGGATGGCGTACCGAGCGGTTTGGTTCAATAAATTTAGCCGATGGCGAGGAGAAATTGCTACTAGCGGCGACGACCGTCATCGACGATCTGACAGTCATTGCGGGTGCTTTCGTGACCGATTGCCGCTCCGGCTGCGGCACCGACACCGATACCGAGCAGAGCACCTCTGGCATCACCACGGGCGAGGGCACCGAGGGCGCCACCAAGCAATCCGCCTTTGATCGCACCGTCTTCAGTAGCGGCAGTACCGTCGCGGCAGACG
>JAJXVW010000051.1 GCA_021781935.1 bacterium | reverse complement strand
CACCTCGCACCTTGACGGGTCGCTCCATCGCTTCACGCCGGAACGTTCCGTCGAGATACAGCACGCGCTCGGCGCGGATATGTTCTTCGCTTTTGACGAGTGTACCTCGCCGAGCGCGCCCTATGACTACCAGAAAGAAGCGATGGAACGCACGCATCGCTGGGCCGCGCGCAGTCTTAAGGCGCATCGGCAGAACCTGGAGGCGAACAAGCGGCAAGCGCTTTTCGGTATCGTGCAGGGCGGCCGGCATGAGGATTTGCGCAGGAAGTCCGCGCGCGAGATCGCGAGCCTGGGCTTCGACGGCATCGGCATCGGCGGCTCGTTTTCCAAAGAGGATATGCGCGCTACGCTCATGGTGGCAGTGGAGGAGCTTCCGGAAGAGCTCCCGCGGCATTTCCTCGGCATCGGCGAGCCGGGCGACATCCTTGAGGGCATCGCGAACGGCATGGATCTCTTCGATTGCGTCGCCCCGACCCGTATCGGCAGGCACGGCTCCATCTACACGCGCCACGGTATCATCCATCTCCGGAACGGGCAGTACCGCGACGACGTCACTCCGCTTTCTCACGTAGGACTCACGAGGCCTTACGTAGGCGAGGAATTCACGCTGGCATACGTATCGCATCTCGTGCGCGCTGGCGAGCTGCTCGGTTCGGTAATCTGTTCGATGCACAATATCGGCTTCATTCTCGATATGGTGAAGGGCGCGCGCCAAGCCCTCCTTGAAGGACGGTTCGACGAGTATCGCGCGGCTTTCGTTAATGCGTATTATCATTCTCATGGCTAATTTCAAACTTCATGCGCCGTTCCCGCCTGCAGGCGACCAGCCGCAGGCGATAAGGAAGCTCGAAGAAGGGCTCCGGAAAGGTATGCGTCACCAGACGCTCCTCGGCGTGACCGGCTCCGGCAAGACGTTCACGATAGCGAACGTCATCGCGGGCTTCGACAAGCCGACCCTCGTCCTCGCGCACAACAAGACGCTCGCGGCGCAGCTCGCGCAAGAGTACCGTGAATTCTTCCCCGAGAACGCCGTGCACTATTTCGTCTCCTACTACGACTATTACCAACCGGAGGCGTATATCGCGCATTCGGATACCTACATCGAGAAGGAGGCGATGATCAACGCCGAGATAGACCGTCTGCGTCATGCGGCGACGCAGGCGCTGCTCACGCGCGAGGACGTCATCATCGTCGCCTCGGTTTCGGCCATTTACGGCCTCGGTTCTCCCGCAGAATACGAGAAGGTGCATCTGAAGATCTCGGCGGGGGAAGCGGGAAGCCGCGCGGAGCTCATCCGGAAGCTCGTCGGTATTTATTTTGAGCGGACGAACGCCGATCTCTCTCCCGGGCAGCTGCGAGCAGTGGGGAATTCGCTCGAGTTCATGCCGGTCAACGAGCGGGTCATGTATCGCGTCTCGTTTGACGGAGAGACGATCGCGCACATCGACCAGCTCGATCCGGTCTCGCGGGCGAAGGTCGCCGAGCCGGAATCGGTCTTCGTCTTTCCGGCGCGGCACTTCGTCACGAGCGAGGAAGAGCGCGCTCGCGCGCTCGAGGATATCAAGCTCGAACTCGAAGAACAGCTTGCGCGGTTCAAGCGCGAAGAGAAGCCGCTCGAAGCCGAACGTCTGAAGCGCCGCACGCTCCACGATATCGCGCTCATCCGCGAACTCGGCTACACGAACGGCATCGAGAACTACTCCCGCCATTTCGACGGGAGGAAGCCGGGGCAGCCGCCCTTCACGCTCCTTTCGTATTTCCCGCATACAAAAGACGGTTCGCCGGATTTCCTCACCGTTATCGACGAGTCGCACGTGACCGTCCCGCAGATAGGCGGCATGTATGCGGGCGACAGGTCGCGCAAGGACAATCTCGTCGAGTACGGTTTCCGCCTCCCTTCGGCGCGCGACAATCGCCCGCTTACGTTCGAGGAATTCGAAGAGCGGATCGGACAAGTCGTGTATACGAGCGCGACGCCGGGAGCATACGAACAGGCGCATGCCGAACAGGTGGTGGAACAGATCATCCGCCCGACGGGACTCGTCGATCCCGAGCTTACCGTGCGTCCCGTCGTCGAGACCGGGAATTATCCGGGGCAGATCGCCGACTTCGTGCACGAAGCGGAACAAGCCAGAGCGCGCGACGGACGCGCGCTCGCGACCACGCTCACGAAGCAGATGGCAGAAGACCTTTCCGCGTTCTTGCGCGCGCGCGGCCTGAAGGCCGAGTATCTTCACTCGGATGTAAAGACGATAGACCGCATCGATATCCTGACTAATTTCCGAAAGGGGGCATTTGACATACTCGTTGGCGTGAACCTTTTGCGCGAGGGTCTCGATCTGCCGGAAGTGGAGCTCGTCGGAATCCTCGACGCCGATAAAGAAGGGTTCCTCCGCAGCGAGACATCGCTCATCCAGACTATCGGGCGCGCTGCGCGGAACGTCTCAGGACGCGTCCTCTTGTATGCCGATATCATGACGGGCTCTCTTGAACGCGCGATTTCGGAAACGAACCGCCGCCGCGCGCTGCAACTCGCTTACAATAAGAAACACGACATCACTCCCCGGACGATCAAGAAGGAGATCAGGGACATCGCCGCTTCGATGCGCAGCGAACATCAGAAGACGATCGATGAGCTTCTTATCCTCGACGCGCTTGCCTACAAGGATGATCCGAAAGCATTCATCAAGCGCAAGCGGGAAGAGATGTCCGAGGCGGTGGAACGGCTCGATTTCGAAACCGCGGCACTCATCCGCGACGAGATCTATAAGCTGGAAGGTACGGGTCCGAAGAAGAAGCCGCGCGCACGCAAGGCGCTTTCCGGTATCTAAAAAACAAAAGGCCCGCTTTCGCGAGCCTGGGAATCACCTCCAGTCATTCTTTACCATCTCTGTCGTCTCTGTTCCGATAGGGATTTTGTGACAGATTTTTCCATGCAAGACCTCCCATGCTTCTCGTAGTCTTGCGCTGTTCGTCTTGACAAGCAGTATGACCGCAAAGGAGAGGATTATTGCAGCGACACCACCGGCTAGCATAGGGAGGGGTATCACGGCGGCATGGCGAAAGATGGGTTGTCCATGCCGGAAAGTCATCCAGAGCAACCACCCAAGCATCGCCCACACGAAAGGCTTAATCCTCGTGAAGGGAATAATCCCGTCCACACGATACCCATCATCTATACTCGAGAAGAGCCCTTCGTTGAAGTAACGGAAAACGCATCGAAGGCTCAACCGCTCCCGTGCACAATGAATATCTCCTTTGTAGCGCGTCAAGAGAACGTATTTCCCGAGAAAGAAGGGAGCGAATAGCCAATGAGCCAACAGTCTGATCAAGGCTATGATGGTTAACATACCCCAAGCGTAAGCCCAGAGGATTGCAACCCCGACCCACTTCGCTGGAGAAAGAGAAAGCCTCAACCAGTATGAACAGGTGTCCCTCGGGAAATCCGTTTCGTAAGGATAATAGACGAGCCCTCCATGCCACGTTTCAGTATGTTGAGATATCCATAATCCAACCTCCTCTTGAGTGTTTGAAAGATCATTCGACACAAAGGAAACGTGTCGAATTCCTGCGGAGAATTTAGCACAATACTGGCTAAAGTAAAGAGCTTCACTCCGAGGGGCGGAAGCCACGAGCTTTCGAGGCAGGGTAAGGATTTTTGCCGGATTATGGTATAAATAAGCCGTACCTGCCCCGCCACGGGCAGGAATTGCGCATGGCGAGACATACCAAGAAAGAAGAACATGAGCACCGGCACGGGAGCGATTGGCTCTCGGTGAAGAATGCGCGCACTCACAACCTGAAAAACATTTCGGTCGAGATGCCGCGCGGCGCGATGACGGTCATCACCGGACTCTCAGGAAGCGGGAAATCCTCGCTCGCGTTCGATA